>JAAEMC010000150.1 GCA_024225895.1 Desulfobacteraceae bacterium
TAATTGATCAGATCCGGGAATTTCAAAGGAATGCGGGGCAAAATTTAAAAGGGTAGTGGCAGATAAGGTCTTTGTGTCATCACAATATGAATTCTGAGGACTTGTGAATGTTAAAAGTATTAAAAGAAATGACCCTGCTAGTCTTGTAAACATTTTCCTCCATGGTGAATCATACGTTAAAGTTTCGTGTAAAACTATTATGCTGTAAATGAATAATAAAGTATTAAACTTTTATTTCAGATACTTATCTTGAATTTTTTGAATTGTTCCATCTGAATGTATTTCTCTAAGTATCTTTGTCATTCTCTTAACTATAATTTCTTTATCTTTAATCGCTGCTGCTTTTGATATAATTAAATATGCTCCCCTTGCTTTCGTAACAGGCTGTGGAAGCGGTATAATTTGTCCTATTAATTTCTTTTTCTTTAATTGATATTGAGTAAGAAGTAAATTATCAACAAACAATTCAAACCTATTTGACATTGCTAGATCAACAAGATTTGAAGATATTTCTACCACTGAAATTTTCCCTTCTTTTACGGCTTGATCAAACTCATCGCTAATCGCTAACCCCCTGTTTTTCCCGAAAGATTTACCATACAGTAATTCCGGGGACACGATACTTAATTATGAATTCAAGTTGACCAGATCCTTTATTTTTATCAATAATTAAGTTCATGTCCCCGTAATTTATGTATGAAATTTATTATAGAGGCTGTACAGCTCTGGAGACGGGCAGACATGAAGGTTAGAATAAAGAAAGCCGCGGGCGTTCAATAAAATACCCGCGGCTTTCCGGTCGTAATAGAGAAAAGAATATAGATTAAATTTCCATGGCAGACAAAAAGCCTCCATGTATGGCGTCATTGATTTTACCGGGTTTAATGCTGTCCCCGATGACGGAAAAGGGGATGGAAAGTTTTTCCACTTCCTTTTCCAGAGTGTTGTAGGCCACGGCACCCGAGGCCATGATCACATTGTCAAAGGCCTGGCTTTCGGTTTCACCACCGGTTTCATAGGTAACGGTGCCCTCTTTTATGGAGAGTACTTTGGCGCTGGTTTTCACCTTGATCCCGTACCGTTTCAGGTTACTCATCAGAATCCATTTGGTGGATTTGCCAACATCCTGTCCTGCCTTTTCCAGCATTTCAAAAACCGTGACCCTGGATGTTCCATTGAACATATAATGTTTGAGACGTTCCTGGGATAATTCATCATAGGTCATCAGAAAATGAAGCATTTGAGGAGTAAGGGTCCCTTTCTGGGCAACAAACAATGCAGTTTCAAGCCCTACAGCCCCGCCACCGATGACGGCAACATTTTTTCCCACAAAGGGGCTGTCTTTTAACACATCCCAGGAGGAGAGGACATCCGGGTTCTTTGCCCCGTCAATTGGTGGTACAAAAGGCTTTGCACCCTGGGCAATGACCACGTGTTCAGGCGCTTTATCCTTGATCATCTGGGTGGTGATTTCGGTATTCAAATGAACCGGGACATCATATTTTTTGAGCATGGCCCGGTAGTATCTTAAATATTCCAGGATTTCCTGTTTGTGGGGCGGCGCCGCTGCAAGCCAGATCTGGCCGCCGATATCACTGTCTTTTTCATAGACATCCACATCATGGCCCCGGCGCGTAAGAATAATGGCCGCTTCCATGCCGGCCACTCCTGCCCCTACCACCAGGACCTTTTTTGGGGTATCGGTTTTTACAATGGGACGTTCGCCTTCAAAGCCGGCTCTTGCATTTCCGATACAGGATACCGGTCTGCCGGAAAAGATCTCATCAGTGCATCCTTGGGAGCAGGCTACACAGGGTCTTATTTCTTCGGGTTTTCCCGCTTTTGCCTTTTCAGGCCAGAAAGGATCGGCAATGAGGACCCGGCCAAGATTTACCATGTCTGCCATGCCGTCTTTAAGGATTTGCTCGGCATGATCCGGGGTGGCGATCCTGTTGGAAGCCATTACCGGAACAGATACTGCCTGTTTTATATTCATTGCAAGATAGGAAAAACCGCTTCTTGGCAAATCCATGGGAAGCTGGGGCACGCGGGATTCGTGCCACCCTCCGGTTACATTGATGATATTCACCCCGGCATTTTCATAAACCTGGGCAATTTGCGGGGTCTCGGCATCTGTGGTGCTGCCTTCTACAAAATCGTTGCCTGCCATCCGGATACCCACAGGGAAATCCTCTCCCACTAATTTTCTGACCAGCTCAATGGTCTCTTTGGGAAAGCGGGCCCTGTTTTCAAAGCTGCCGCCGTATTCATCAGTTCTCTGATTTTTCAAAGGAGATAAGAACTGTGTAATCAGATACCCGGCAGACCCGATAATCTCCACACCTTCAAACCCGGCTTCCGTTGCTCTTGCTGCGGCATCGGCAAAAGCCTGCTGCACGCCTTTGATATCCTCAAGCGTCATCTCCTTGGGTGTGGTCTTGGAATAATTTGAAAAAATGGGGGATGGCGCCATGGGGGTTTTGTTATCGATCAGAAAGGGATTGGCATAGGCCCCGGCATGGAATAATTGCACCCAGGGGCTTGCCCCATGGGATTTGATCATGTCTGCGGCTTTTTTAAAATCCGGGATGGCTTCATCCTTTGCCAGGGACAGGGCCATAATCCCGGACCCCAGAAAGTCGATGCCCACAGGACCGATGGTAACAATCCCGGCCCCGCCTTTAGCGATTTCATTGTAAAAATTATAATATTTATCATTGAACTTGCTGTCATAGGAATACAACAGCCCCAGTGACGGATAAGCAATCCGGTTTTTGATTTCCTGTTTATTAATCTTGATGGGGCTGAATAGATTGTTGTACATATTTTCTCCTTTGGTGATACGGGTGGACGCACAAGCCCGCCCTTACATTATTCTACCGGACCCGCCGGCCCGTCTGCTTCAAAATCAAGGTTTATAAGCCGCTGAAATTAGCAATCACATCACTCATTACTTCATTGGCACCGCCGCCAATGGCCATTAGGCGGCAATCCCTGTACATTCGTGAAATCCTTGTCTCATTCATCAATCCCATGCCGCCATGAATCTGGAGGCAGCCGTCAGCCACCTGGGTGAGCAGTTCCCCGCCTTTGAGCTTTGCCATGGAAATTTCTTTAGATGCATCCTGGCCGGCCATTTTCATTCTCACGATATGGTAGGTGAGCTGCTGCAAGCACTCGATCTCGGTCAGCCAACCGGCAATACGGTGGCGGATCACCTGTTTTTTAATCAGGGGTTTGCCAAAGACAATCCTGTTTTTGGCATATTCCACGGCAAGGTCAATCATGCGCCTGGACCAGACATAGGCCATGGGAATGATGGAAAAACGTTCATGCTGGAACTGCATCATCTGGTGGATAAAGCCTTCCCCTTCCACACCAATGAGATTTTTGGCCGGAACTTTCATATCATCAAAAAAGAGTTCAGCCGTATCCGAGCTTCTCATGCCCAGCTTGTCCAGTTTTTTGCTGATACTGAAACCGGGCAGGTCTGTGGGCACTGCAAAAAGAGAATAACTGTGGTAGCCGGGGTCATCGCTGGTCCTGGCCAGAAGGGTTAAAAAATCAGCCTGGGTACCATTGGTAATAAAGGTTTTTGACCCGTTGATGACATAATGGTCCCCTTCTTTTTTGGCAAAAGTCTTCAAAGCGGCCACATCTGAGCCCGCATCCGGCTCAGTTACGGCAATAGCCGCCACCATATCCCCTTTCAGGGCAGGTTTCAAATAGGTTTCTTTAAGATAATCAGAGCCGAAATCATTTATTGCCGGGGTGGCCATATTGCTCTGGACGGCCATGGCCATGGGAACACCGCCGCAGTCAATCCTGGCGCATTCTTCGAGTACCACCACCTCATGCCAGTAATCCAGGTCTTCTCCGCC
The DNA here is from genome assembly GCA_024225895.1 of Desulfobacteraceae bacterium. Taxonomy (GTDB): domain Bacteria; phylum Desulfobacterota; class Desulfobacteria; order Desulfobacterales; family Desulfobacteraceae; genus JAAEMC01. The sequence continues at coordinate 3,882 of JAAEMC010000150.1, forward strand.
CCATTTTTCAGGGTAGCGGATGCCTAAAAAACCGAGTTCCCCCATTTTTTTAAAAATATCATGGAGAGGTGCGATACCCTTTTCTTCCCACTCATCCACATGGGGATTTATCTCTTTGTTCACAAAATCCCGGACAGCTTTTCGCACCAGGTCGTGTTCCTTGTTAAAATATAACGATTTGGCCATTGGTTATCCTTAAAGTAAGGGTTGTTTTTAAATTATGATACTGCTGTTTTTTCCATTTCCGCTGCCCGAAGATCCTTCCGAAGCACCTTTCCCACATTTGTTTTGGGCAATTCATCAATAAATTCCACCTGGGTGGGCAGTTTGTAAACAGCCAGTTTTTCTTTGCAATAGTCAATTATCTCCTGTTCTGTTGCATTCTTTCCTTTGCCTAAAACCACAAAAGCCTTGATCTGCTCGCCCCTTGAAGGATGGGGAATACCCACAGCACAGGCCTCCTGGACCTTGGGATGTTCGAACAATACCTCATCAATATCCCTTGGATAGACATTATATCCACCGGAGATGATCATGTCTTTTATCCGGTCTACAATAAAAAAGTAGCCGTCTTCATCCATATAAGCGATGTCGCCGGTGTGCAGCCACCCGTCAATGATAGTTTTATCCGTTTCCTCAGGCATATTCAGGTATTCTCTCATGACCTGGGGGCCTTTGATGACCATCTCACCGGGCTCGCCCATGGGCAGTTCTTTTTTAGGATCATCTAAATCCACAATCCGGCACTCGGTATCTGGCAGGGGAATACCAATGCTGCCCACTTTTCTTTCCCCGTTTTCAAAGGGGTTAACATGGGTGGCCGGGCAGGATTCGGTCATGCCGAATGCTTCGATAATCGTGGAACCGGTCTTTTCCTCAAATCCTTTTATCACCTCCACAGGCAACGGCGCACTGCCGGAAACACAAGCCTTGATGGAGGAAAGATCTGCCTTGCCTACCCTGGGATGGTTTAAAATCCCAATGAACATGGTGGGTACCAATGGGGCAAACGTGGGCTTAAATTTTTCCATTGCGTCCAAAAGCTCTTCCGGATAAGGCTTTGGTACCAGGATATTGGACCAGCCCTTATATATCGCTACATTCATGGACACTGTCAGCCCCATGACATGGAAAAAGGGCAATGCCCCTATCATCACCTCATCTGTCTTGTTCTTAAATCCGGGAAGCCAATTGTCGAGCTGCTGAACCTGTCGGCTTAAATTCCCGTGGGTTAACACAGCTCCTTTAGATACGCCGGTGGTGCCGCCGGTATACTGGTACATTGCCACATCTTCAAAGGCAACTTTCACAGGCGCCAGTACTTTGCCTTTGTACTGCTTCATAATCTGTTTGAAGTTATAAACCTCAAAAGAAGGCTTCACATCGGCAGCCAGTTTCTTTTTTTTAGCAACCAGGGGAAAAAGCAAATTTTTAGGAAAAGGCAAATAATCACCTATGGAGGTGATGACAATGCTTTTAATTTTGGTTTTGGGCCGCAGGTCGATCATCCGGTTGCCCAAAAGATCAAGGGTAATCAAATGGGTTGACCCTGAATCATTGAACTGGTGCAGTAATTCTCTGTCTGAATACAAAGGATTGTTCATTACGGCAATGGCACCAATGCGAATTATGGCGTAAAACGCTACCGGACAAGGGATCACATTGGGTAAAAGAATGGCTACACTGTCACCTTTTTTTATGCCCTGATCCTGGAGGAAAGCAGCAAACCGGTTGACCATGTCATTGAATTGCCTGAAAGAAATTTTGTATCCCATGAAAATAAAGGCTGTGTTCTCCGGTATTTTTTGGGCATTCTTTTCCAGGGATTCAGACAAAAGGATGTTTTCGAAATCAACAAATTCCGGTACCCCATCATCATAAAAATTAAGCCAGGGTTTGTCTTTGTAAGTTGGTTTTGTGTTCAATGGCGGCTCCTTTCCCTTGGGTTGATATCCGTTTAAACTATTTTCAGGCACCTGAGGTACCTTTAAGATACCAGATTTTCCGGCACCATAATGACTTTTGCCCTAAGATACTCGCCCAGGGTTTTGGCCTGGGGGTCGCTTCTCAAAGATGCGGCCACTCCGTCTTCCAACACCCCTTTGATATAAAAATTTATAGCATAAAGATTGGGAAGCCGGTAGCGTTCTATTTCAAATTCTGCCATATCCGGCAGCAATTCTTTTAATTGTTCAATGGTTAGAAACCGGTCTAAATAATCAAATCCTTCTCTGGTTTTGGCCCAGACGCCTAAATTGGCATTTCCGCCTTTATCCCCGGATCTTGTGGCAAAAAGTCTTCCAAAAGGGATCTCTTTTTTGGGGCCATCCACGGGAATTCCGGTTCCAGGCGCATCATCTTTTTTTGCGTTGGTGAAGCAAGGTTCTTTGTTATCACTATTGTCAAAGGCAAGATCAATCATCTCGCCATCCATGACCACCTGTTGCTTGATCTGATCCAAAGTTATCAGGCACGGCCAGTGCAGGATGGCAGGCATTTCCCTGGAAGGGGGCGCGGTAAGGGTAAAGCCCGGGATGGATGAAAGCGCGGCTTCCACAATGGCTGCTGAAAAGCGTTTTCCCACCTTTTTCTGATCCTTGTCCATGACCGAAATCCGCAAGTATGAAAATGCCTCGTCATTGAGTACAGGATCAGGATGACCTGATTTGACCAAAGATACATCGACCCTGTCAAATTGATCTTTACCGCCCACAAGATCGAAGACTACCTCCTCAACAATCTTTGCCTTTTCTTCAATGTCCAGGCCGGTCAAGACAACAGTCATGCTGTTCTTAAATCCGAAAAGGGTATTGATACAGACCTTGGTCTTGCCATTGGGCGGCTCTCCCTTGACATTTGTAACCTTTACCCTGTCAGTTGCGATCTGTTCCATATCCAGGGTATCAAATCTGACAGTGACATCCGGGGTCAGATAATAGGGTTGTCTTATCTCGTACATCAGTTGCGCTGTGACAGTGCCCTTGGAAACCAGGCCGCCGGTGCCCTCATGCTTGGTAATGATAAAATCACCATTGGCAAAAATCTGAGCAATGGGAAATCCCATGTTTTTATAGGATGGTATCTCATCCATAAATGAATAATTCCCGCCGGTTGCCTGGGTGCCGCACTCAATGATATGACCTGCGGCATATGCGCCTGCCAGGGCATCATAATCGTCTTTTTGCCAATCAAACTTCCAGGCGGCAGGACCTGAAACAAGGGCAGCATCGGCAATTCTACCGCCAACCACGATATCTGCTCCCATCTGCAAAGCCTTGGTAATGCCCTGGCCGCCCAGGTAAGCATTTGCGGTTAAAGGGGCTAACCCGGAATCTTTAAGAGGGGTATCCTTGTCCAAATGGGAAAAGGCCTGGCCGGCTTCCTGAAGATCTGAAAGCCTTGGCATCAAGTCATCACCCTCTATATAGGCAATTTTAGGGTCCAGGCCTAAAATTTTGGCAAGTTCGCTTAAGCCCTTGGCAAGTCCCTTTGGGTTGAGCCCGCCGGCATTGGAAACGATTTTTATTCCCTTGTCCAGGCAGGTGCCCATGATCTGCTCCATCTGGGCTAAAAAAGTGGACGCATATCCCTTGTCCGGATCTTTAAGCTTCATCCGAAATAACAGCGCCATGGTCAATTCTGCCAAATAATCGCCGGTGAGCACATCAATGGGGCCACCCTCTACTAATTCTCTGGCTGCAGAAAGCCTGTCCCCGAAAAATCCCGAACAATTAGCAACTATTAATTTTTCTTCCATATTTATTTTCCTGTAAATTTAGGGGCTCTTTTTTCAAGAAATGCCGTGATTCCTTCCCTGGCATCCTCTGTCTTGGAAACTTCTTCCAGTTTTTTGGATAACAGATGGACGCTGTCTTCAAAAGACAGATTTTCAATGCTGTTAAGTGCCTGCTTTCCCAGTTTTAAACCAATGGGACTTTTGGCTGCCAGGGCATCCAATATTTCCATAGTCTTTTGTTCAAGAACATCCCCGGTGCAAATTTGGGTGAGCATTCCCATTTCAAGGGCCTGTTGGGCTGTGAGTTTTTCTCCCAGCAGCATCATTTCCATGGCCTTTTTCCTCAATACATTCTTAAAAATCAAGGCACCGATCATCATGGGGAAAAGGCCCACATTGACTTCCGGGGTGCCGAAAATCACATTATCCCGCGCCAATACAATATCACAGGCCAGCATAAAGCCGGTACCGCCGGCCAGGCAGTGGCCGTTTATTTTAGCCACGGTCGGCTTTTCAAACCGGTAAATCTGGATCAGAAGATCTGCATAGGCTTTAAAGACTTTGGCTTCCTCTTCTTCACCTGTACCGATACCGGTCATCAGGTCCGCTCCGGAACAAAAAACCTTGTCCCCTGCGCCTGTGATACATACGACACGAACATCCTCATCTTTTTGCGCCCGGGTAAGGGCCTGGGAAAAAAGGGTAATGGCCTCGGCACTGATGGCATTTCTACGGGTTTCCCTGTTTATTGTAATCCAGGCAGCATTTCCCTGTTTTGCATATAACAAATCATTATCACTCATTGGTTTCCTCCGCGGGTTCTTTTTTTTGTTCAATATCTACAAGAATATCAGTGGGCATAACTTTGTCGCCTTCCTTGGCATTGATTTTTGTCACCTTGCCGTCAAAGGGTGCAAACAGGCTTGTCTCCATTTTCATGGCTGACACAATGACAAGTTTCTGGCCTTTTTCTACCATCTGGCCTTCTTTGGCCAATATGGAGATAACCATCGCCGGCATGGGAGCACAAACGGTTTTAGCTCCGCCTTTAAAGCCTTTTTTGCCTGCCGGTGCCTGGGCAAGAGAATCAGCATCCCGGATATAGTATGTCCGGCCATCAATAATAATTGTCTTGACATCTTTACCACCACCCACATAAGCATTGAGTTGTGTGCCGTTAATATTCAGAAGAATCTGATGGTCTGACACTCTTTCAAAAGAAGCTGTCAAAGGCTTTTCTTCTTTTTGAAGGGTAATTTCCCGGTCCTGGATCTTTGCCTCAACCAAGGTCTTTTCACTATTTACAATCAAATCATACTCCATCTTATCCCACCTTTGTCATCTTCCAGTTACCAAGCGTTTCCCACGGTGTGGGAACACCAGTTTGTTTTGCATTGAGAGCGGGCGCTGCCCTGCCTGCCAATTCATCGGCAATATAAGCGATCACGGCAGCGTCAATCATTTCTGCGTTGCTTTTCCAGTCGGAAAAATGAACATCAATAAAATCTGTAAAGACCTGCCCTTCTTTAAAGGCTTTGGATTCTAATACATCGCAAAGAAATGACATGGGGGTTTTCACACCTAAAACGATATAGTCTTTTAAGGCCTTGATCATTTTGGCAATGGCCTGATCCCGGGTCTCTGCATAGGTGACCAGCTTGGATAAAATGGGATCATAATCCACCGGGACCTCTACCCCCTGGTAAACCCCGGCGTCATTTCGGATACCCGGTCCTGAAGGTTCTTTTAAAAAAGTAATTTTGCCAGGGGACGGCATAAACCCATTTTCCGGGTCCTCTGCATAAATCCGGCATTCAATGCTATGTCCCCTGGGATGAATATCTTCTTGTTTTAAAGAAAGCGGATTGCCTGCTGCGATCTCGATCTGGTGGCGGACAAGATCCAACCCTAAGGTCATCTCGGTGATGGGGTGCTCCACCTGGAGACGGGTATTGATTTCCAGAAAATAAAACCGGTTGTTCTCGTCCAGCAAAAACTCCACGGTCCCTGCATTTTTATAAGAAGCTGCTTTGGCAGCCCTTACCGCGGCTTGGCCCATTTCTTTTCTCAACTCGTCCGTCAGAACAAGGCAAGGTGTTTCCTCTATAATCTTTTGATGGCGCCGCTGTACTGAACATTCTCTTTCATATAGATGAATGGTGTTGCCGAAATCATCTGCCAGCACCTGGAATTCCACATGCCGGGCACGGGTAAAGAATTTTTCAATATAGACTTCACTGTTGCCAAAGGCATTTTGCGCTTCTCTTGAAGCTGATGCAACCGCCTCTTCCAGTTCATCCTTTGCATTGACAACGCGGATGCCTTTTCCGCCGCCGCCTGCCGTGGCTTTCACCAGAACAGGATACCCAATTTCGTCGGCCACTTGATAAAGTATGGCAATATCAGTTTCACTTCCCAAAAGGCCCGGTGTTACCGGCACATTCCCCTTTTTCATAATTTTCCGGGAGGTAATCTTGTCCCCTAAATCCCGAATTACGTCGGATGAGGGTCCGATAAAGACAATACCTTCTTGTTCGCATCTTTTGGCAAATTCATGATTTTCAGAAAGAAACCCGTAGCCCGGGTGGATGGCCACGGCCCCTGTATCCCTGGCAGCCTTTATGACCTTGTCCATGTTCAGGTAGCTTTGGGCAGGCTCGGATGGTCCCAACAACACCGCTTCATCTGCAAAAAGCACATGGGCGGCTTTGCTGTCTGCCTCTGAATAGACGGCAACGGTTTTAATACCCATATCCTTACAGGTATTCATAACACGCACGGCTATCTCTCCCCGGTTGGCAATCAATATTTTTTTAAACATATGGTAATTTTCCTTTATTCTCAGGCATACCCAGTGGATTTGAGTTTACATTCTAAAAACGCCATATCCATACTCTTCATGGTGCAAGGGGGCGTTCAATGAAGCAGAAATACCAAGGCCCAGCACATCCCTTGACCTGGCCGGGTCAATAATGCCGTCATCCCAGAGCATTGAAGTTGCATAATAGGCATTGCCTTCCTTTAAGGCAGTTTCCATCACAGGCGTTTTAATGAAATCCATTTCTTCTTGGGTTATGGGTTCCTGCCCAGCCCTTTTTCTCTGATCATTGGTGATAGTGATCAAAACATCAGCCGCCTGGGCACCGCCCATGACACCGATCTGGGCATTGGGCCACATCCACATGAACCTTGGCGAATAGGCCCTGCCGCACATGGCATAATTGCCTGCGCCAAAAGAGGCGCCGACCACCATGGTAAATTTTGGTACAGCCGCGTTGGCAACAGCATTGACCATCTTATGGCCGTCCTTGGTGATACCGCCTTTTTCATACTGACTGCCCACAATAAAACCGTTGATATTCTGCAAAAAGAGCAAAGGGATTTTGCGCTTATCGCACAACTGGATAAACTGGGTGCCTTTCTGGGCGCTTTTTGAAAACAAAATCCCGTTGTTGGCCAGGATCCCGACCGGGTACCCGTGGATATTTGCAAACCCGGTCACCAGGGTCTCTCCATATAGTTCTTTAAACTCCAAAAATTTTGACCCGTCCACAATTCTGGCAATAACTTCTCTTATATCAAATGGCTGGCTTAAATCCGGGCTCACGATTCCGTATAACTCCTTGGGATCATAAAGCGGTGCTTCCGGTTCAGCCATGGTGAGTTTTGATTTTTCATTTTCCGGCAGGTTCCCGACAATATTTCGGATAATCCTGATGGCATGGGCATCATCCTGGGCATAATAATCCGACACCCCGGATTCTGAGCAATGAACTTCAGCTCCTCCCAGGTCATTGGCCGATACTTCCTCTCCTGTGGCTGCCTTGACCAAAGGTGGTCCACCCAAAAAGATGGCGCCATGCTGCTTGACATGGACAATCTCATCGCACATGGCAACGCCATAGGCGCCACCGGCCGTGCACAGCCCCATGGCCCCGACAATCTGGGGAATACCCATCTTGGACATCCGCGCCTGGTTGTAAAAGATTCTTCCACCGTCATCAATATCCGGGAAGATCTCAGACTGCATGGGCAGATAAGCGCCTGCCGAATCCATCAGAGAAATTAACGGCAGCCTGTTTTCCATGGCAATAGTTTGGCACCGCAGGGTCTTTTTAACACCCAGAGGATATATGGAACCGCCTTTGATGGTGGCATCATTTATACTGATGATGCATTCTTTGCCCCCCACAACGCCGATGCCCAAAATGAGGCCTGCTTTATGAATTTTGCCATCATACTGGTCTTTGGCACACAAAGGTGCAATCTCCAAAAACGGCGTATTTTTATCCAAAAGCAGCTCAAGCTTTTTTTGCGCCGGAAGCTTGCCTGATTCTTTCTGGCGTTTGATGGCCTTTTCAGACCTTTCATTGGCCGCTTTGTCCAGATCCTGCTCAAGATCTGCCACCAGGGCTGTCATCTGAGAATAATTCTTTTGAAAGTCTTCGGAATCCACATCCACTTTTGATTCAATAATTTCCATGCTGCTTCCTTATATATATATTTATCGAAATATCTTGGATTTATTCATCCTTGCTCAGTTGGGGTCTATGATGACTCCAGTGATCCTGCGTATCTTCAGTATTAACAATCCCCAGGATGATGGTGTCGATCAATGGATCTACAAATTCTACAAGATTATCCGGACGGCCGGTCATCACCCAGTTGGTCACCAGGTGCTCAATGGTGCCCAGGATCATGGACCGGATCAGATAGGGATTAATATCTTTTTTAAACTCGCCGGATGCTATGCCCTGTTCAATAATCTCGGAAATATGGCGGATACCGTCCTTTATAACCTGGCGGCCTTCTGCTTCTAAAAATTTCTTATTATGCTTGAGATGCAGCATAAGCACCGCAGTAAAATCCGGGTTTTTCCAATAGGCATTTAAAAACAGATAGATTATGGACCGTAATTTATTGGCCGATCCCCGAATCAGCTCTAAATGAAATTCCAAGGCCTCAAAGAGGCTTTTGGTGATCTCGGCCGGGATGGCGAACAAGAGAGCCTCCTTGTTTGAAAAATAGTCATAAATCGTTCTGTCAGAAACATTTGCCGCTTTTGCAATTTCA
>JAAEMC010000151.1 GCA_024225895.1 Desulfobacteraceae bacterium
CTCTGTAAAAATCTTCATGGATTCGATCATACATACAAGGTCAAATGCTTTAATGGTTTGCCCTTCCTTTATATAAGGAATCTCTCCCGGTGCGCCTGCTTGATAGAATGTACCCATGACAGGTGATGTAAGGTTGTAGGTATTGTCGCCCATGTTCCTCCCCCTTTTTTAAATAAAGTAATAATATTTTTTTAAATATACTTGACATATATTTTAAATCTATGTCACATATATTTTCAGTTCTATTAGAAAGCACTACCACGAACAAGAGGAGTATATTAAAATGGAACACTCTGTCCCAGAAGAGAAACCTGCCAAACAATCCAAGGCTGTCAAGGCTTATGAAACCATTGTCAGAAAAATCGTCTGCCTGGAGTATCAACCAAGCCAGCATCTTGAGGAAAACCAGTTGGTAGAAGATTTGGGCATCGGCAGAACACCCATAAGAGAAGCTCTCGTCAGGTTGCAGGGGGAAAGGATGGTAGAGTCCCATCCCAAAAAAGGCGTGATTGTCCGGCCCATTACATTACAAAATACCAAAGCCATGTTTGAAAGTATGAAAATCATGGAATTTGGTGTGGTGGATATAGCCCTGACCAAAGACCATAGCCTTTTTATTGATCTGATGGAACAAGCCAATGACAGGATGGTAAACGCTGTAAAAGGCAATGATGTTTTTGAACTGGTTGAAGCCAATCATGATTTTCACATGGGCTTTGCCAAGTGTTCCCAAAATGAATTTTTAATCCGGGCGGTTAATGATGTCAGAAAAGAGGCCAAGCGATTATCATATCTTTCCTACGACAATATCATTGACCCTGCAAAGCCCTTGAAGAACCATTTTAAGGCTGTGGTTGAGGAACATGAAAAAATGATCAAGTATCTTGCCCAAAAAGATGCTGCCAATCTCAAGCAATTGATCGCAGAGCACATCCAGACTTTCCGGCAGCGGATTGTTATTTTCATGACCTCTTAGTGTTTGTAAACTTTAATGAATATCATTTAATGAAAGGAGAGCAACACATGAAAAAAGTATTTGTAATTTTAGTTAGTATGATAGTGGCCGTGGGATTTTTTTCCGAAGCCATGGCAAAAACCAAATGGGATCTGCACTTAAATTATCCGGCTGGTAATTTTCACTCCAAGGGTGCTCTAAAATTTGCCGATAAAGTAAATGAAGCCACCAATGGAGAATTAACCATTGTCCTGCATCCAGGGGCTTCTTTGGGATTTAAGGGTCCGGAACTTCTTCGTGCTGTTGCTGAAAGCGCCCTGGTCATTGCAGAAATCCCCACAGGTATGGTCGAAGGAGATGCTCCAACCCTGGCTCTTACTGCCCAGCCCTTTGTTTCCACCAATGCATTTGAACAGCGTCTGCTTTATCAACTTTCCAAACCGGTTTATGCCAAAATCTTAAAAAAGTTCAACCAGATGACGCTCTACACATCTGTATGGCCTTTTTCCGGTATCTATACCCAGCGAGCTATCAAATCAGAAGGAGATCTTAAAGGTCTTAAAATGAGAGTATATGACGGAACAGGATTGAATTTTGGAAAATCCACCGGAATTGCCGCCCGTAAAATGCCCTTCAGCGAAGTCTATCCGGCTATGAAAGCAGGTCTCTTGGATTCCATGTACACATCTTCTGTTTCCGGCGTGGATGCCAAAGCCTGGGAAGTATTAAAATTCTTCACCCCCATTAATATTGTCGGGCCGGTGAACATGATCAATGTCAATATCGGCCAGTTTAATAAACTGCCCAAGGATGTTCAGGCCATTGTACTTGAAATTTCCGCCCAGATGGAAGATGAGATGTGGAACCTGGCAGGTGACATGGACAGAAAAAGCCGTGCTACCCTTACAAAAAACGGCATGACCATTGACCCGGTTTCCAAGGAATTCAGGCAAGAACTCAATGCCATTGGTAAAACCTTAAGGGGTCAGTGGGCAAAAAAAGCAGGTGCAGATGCCCAGTCCATTTTAAGTGAATACTATAAAATCACTGGGAAATAAAAACCAAAGATGTTTGAACATTAGATTCATTATTAAAATAAATTATTAATAAAACCACGGGGCAATGGACAAAATCATCCGCCTTTGTTCAATGCCCCAAACCTTGGTGAACCTCATGAAAACATTTGTAAAAATTGCAGACCATTTAAGTGATATTATGGCCAAATTTTCTGCCGTGGTTCTGGGGTTGATGACCCTTCTGATCCTGGTTGAAATAATGCTATGGAACCTTTTTGAAAAAACCACCCTCATCGCAGATGAGTACAGCGCCTATGGCTTGGCTGCCATTATTTTCATGGGCGCAGGATATTGTTTAAAAGAAAAAGGCCATATCCGGATTACTCTGGTTTTGGGATTTCTTCCTCCCAAGGCTGCCAGGATCATTGCCTTTATTGCCACTTTTTTGACCACACTTTTCATGGGCTATCTGTGGTGGTATCTTTTCAAAATGGTTCGGTCGGCTTTCCGGTACGGATCCACATCCGGCACACTTACCCATACTCCTTTATGGATTCCGCAAACCATTATGCTGATTGGTGCAGCCTGTTTTCTGATTCAGCTTGCCGCAACCATCGTAAAAACCTGGGATGCTATTTATACTCAAGAGGAGGTCTTATAATGGAAACAAGCCTCCTGCTCATGTCTCTGGTTGTATTTGGTATTCTCTTTTTAACCCTGGCCGCAGGTATCTGGGTGGGATTTTCTCTCTTTATCGTGGGATTTATCGGCATGACGTTTTTCTCATCTCTTCCTGCCGGTACCAACATGGCCACATCAGTCTGGGCAACGGTGGAAAAATGGGAATATGTCGCCCTGCCCCTCTTTATACTTATGGGGGAAATACTTTACCGTTCCGGAATTTCGGAAAAACTATTCAAGGCCCTCGTACCCTGGCTTTACCGGCTGCCCGGCGGTTTGCTTTTGATGAATATAGTCTCCTGCACACTGTTTGCAGCTGTTTCAGGCTCCAGTGCAGCCACAACCGCCACCGTAGGCAGAATCACCTTGGCAGAATTTGACAAGCTTGGGTATGACCGAAGCCTCTCCATGGGATCTCTGGCAGGCGCCGGTACTTTGGGATTTTTAATTCCGCCATCCCTGATAATGATCGTATATGCTATTTTAGCAGAGGTCAGCATCGGAAAAATGTTCATGGCCGGCATTCTTCCAGGACTTTTACTTGCCGGCATCTATTCATTGTATATCATTATCCAGGGAATTCGAAGACCTGAGATCGCCCCCAAAGCCAAGGAAACCTATTCCTGGGCAGAACGCTTCATCGGCCTTAAGGATCTGGCCCCTACCCTTACTCTGATCCTCATGGTTTTAGGCAGCATTTACGGCGGCTATGCCACCCCCACGGAAGCAGCGGCATTAGGTGTTTTTGGCGCATTCAGCTTTGCCGCACTAAATAAAAGTATGTCATTTAAAATAATATTTGAATGCCTCATCGGGGCGGTAAAAACCAATGCCATGATCATGCTCATTGTAGTGGGTGCGGGATTTCTGTCCCGGGCAATGGGATTTTTGGGCATTCCCGCTGCTATTACCCAGGCTATTATAGAACTGAATTTATCTCCATACATGCTTATGCTGCTTTTGGGTGCTGTCTATATCGTTTTAGGCTGTCTTCTGGACGGATTTTCCATTGTAGTCATGACCCTTCCCATTGCCTTGCCCATGGTGACAGCGGCCGGATTTGATCCCATATGGTTCGGTATTTACCTGATTTTAATGGTGGAAGTCTCCCAGATCACACCGCCGGTGGGATTCAATCTCTTTGTCATCCAGGGACTGACCGGTGAACCCATAATGAGAATTGCCCGGTATGCATTGCCATTTTTCTTTTTAATGCTGCTGACTACGGCCATCTTAACAATTTTCCCGGATATAGCCCTTATACTGCCAGAACTTATGGTAGGAAAATAACCTGCAAAGGTGAACATAAACACAGGACATCCAAAATGAGCAAAACAATTGATTTAAACTGTGATATGGGAGAAAGCTTCGGCGCATATACCATTGGTATGGATGAACAGGTCATGGATTATATTTCCTCGGCCAACATTGCCTGCGGCTTTCATGCCGGCGACCCCGGTGTCATGGATAAAACCATTCAAATGGCTGTCAAAAAAAAAGTTGGAATCGGTGCCCATCCGGGATTTCCGGATCTTTTGGGCTTTGGCAGACGCTACATGGCTTGCAGTGGTGAAGAGATACGCCAGTACATGACTTACCAGATTGGTGCCATACAGGCGTTTTGTAAAACCCACAACACAAATCTTCAGCATGTCAAACCACATGGGGCGCTGTATCTTCATGCAGTCGAAGATAAAGATGCGGCCCGGGCCATTGCCGAAAGCATCTTAAGCGTTGATAAGAATCTTTATTTTGTCGCGCTGGCCGGAAAGAAAGGAGAAACCATGCGGCGCATGGGCGAAGAGCTGGGATTGAAAGTAGCTTATGAGGCATTTCCGGACAGGGCATACACAAAGGAAGGCACTTTGGTCTCCAGAAAAGAGAAAGGGGCGGTAATTTCTGATCCGGGTCTTGTGGCAAAAAGGGCTCTTGGCATGGCAAAAGATGGTAAAGTGACTGCCATCGACGGTACTGTCATACAGATGGAGGTCCAAACCCTTTGCGTGCATGGAGATAATATCCATGCTGTGGATCTGGTTAAAAACATCAAAAACCTTTTGGAAACAAATCATATCAACATCAAACCTATGGGAGAAGCAAGCTGATGGATCAGACCGAATTGTTTAACAAGGCGGCATACCGGATCGCCGGTGACCATGGGCTTTTGGTGGAATTTGGCGACGGAATAGATCCAGCGATTAACGCCAAGGTCAGGGCCATGGCAAAATCCCTGGAACAAGACATGCCCGAAGGATTGACCGAAACCATCCCAACTTACCGGTCCTTGCTTTTAATATATGATCCCGAACTCACAAGTCCGGAAAAATTAAAATTCTCCTTAAAAAAGATTGCAAACCATTTGGATGATATTCAAATTGCGCCGCCGAGGGTCGTTGAAATCCCGGTATGCTACGGCGGTGAATTCGGACCGGATATCGAAACAGTGGCAAAAACAAACTCCCTTGAGATCGAAGAAGTCATTCAATTGCACACTGACAGGGAATATCTCATCTACATGGTTGGGTTTACCCCGGGGTTTGCTTTTTTAGGCGGCCTTGATGAACGCCTTTATACGCCCCGGCTTGAAAATCCCCGTGTCCTGGTTTCGGAAGGGTCGGTGGGCATTGCAAACAACCAAACCGGTATGTACTCGATAGAAAGCCCTGGCGGATGGCAACTCATCGGAAGAACCCCGCTAAAACTCTTTGCTCCGGAACGAAAATTTCCCTTTTTGTATAAGGCAGGGGATAAAATAAAATTTACGCCTGTTTCCAAAAAAGAATTCCACGATATTGCTAAAAAGGAGAAAGACTGATGGCAGCACTGAAAATTCTATTCCCCGGCGGATACACAACGGTCCAGGACAAAGGGCGCTTCGGACTTCAGAACATGGGAATTCCTGTCTCCGGCGTTCTGGATAAGTTTGCATTTGCCATGGCCAATCTTCTTGTGGGTAATCCCGACACTGCGGCGGTCCTGGAAATTACTGTAATTGGGCCCCACTTTGAAGCCCTGAAAGACATGGACATCGCCCTGACCGGCGCCAATATGGGCATCACTGTTAACGGCACACCAACTGAACAATGGAAAACCGTACGGGTAAAAAAGGGAGACAAGGTGACAATTGGGCAGATCCAACAGGGATGCCGGGCCTATCTTGCATTTAACGGCGGCATTGATGTGCCCCTGGTCATGGATAGCCTTTCCACCTACGTGGGAGCAAAAATCGGTGGATTTGAAGGAAGGCCTTTACAAAAAGAAGATATACTGAAAACCCATGATGCCCCCCTTTGTTCCAAAGAGCGGCACATTCCCTTAGATGCCATTCCCGAATACCCTCCAAAGAAAACCATCCGTATTATTCCCGGCCCCCAGGATGATTATTTTGACAATGGAGCAGAAGCGTTATTTTCATCAGAATATATGGTGACCGCTAAAGCGAACCGCATGGGGTACCGTCTACAAGGAGAGGCCATTCCCATAAAAACCGGTATGCCGCAAAGTATTATTTCCGAACCCTCCATGCCAGGCAGTATCCAGATTCCGCCCAACGGACAGCCCATTATTCTTTTGGTGGAACAGACCGTTGGCGGATATGCCAAAATCGCCACAATAATTTCTTCGGATCTGTCACAGATTGCCCAGGCCACTCCGGGGGATACCATTATCTTTGAGAAAACAGATTTATCTATGGCCCATGCCATATACAAACAGGAAAAAGAAAAGATCCAGCTAATTAAAGACTGCATTAAACAAAAAAAAGTTTAATCCGAATATTTCAAAGATTCCATGTGAACCGCTTTTACTTCATCTACCGCACTGTCACGGCATTTGTGGCAGTTCACTTTAAGCTTTATGCCCTGAAACCAGCATAAGGAAAAATAAATTCGTGAAATATCCGGCCTAATCGAGCAAATAATCTCTGAACGTACTGAATCCAAGCCCTTTGAGCTTTCTTCCAATAAAAAAAAGACTAATACAACCCAGAATAAAAAGGAGGAGTTTTACCACGCCGGGAACAGAAGGAAGAATGATGGTGATATAATGGTTGTCAATAAGGGTAAGTCCGGTTGATAATGCATTTGTATCCAAAAAAATCAGCGAGTCTCCTAAAAAGAAAAACCACACCCCATAATTATTAAATAGACTGGTCAGAATCATGGTTTTCAATCCTCCTTTCATCATTACCACATTATTCTCACACCTGTGACTTATCAGGTAAATAATTTGTAACTTGGCAGTGAAAATATATCTACAGAAAAATTGTATGAATTTGTAACGGAATGTAACCTTGCTTATAAAATATTTTTGGATTTTAAGATGGAACAAAACTGTGATGGCTGAGGCGCATCTGCCTTGCAGGGCATTTGCTAAAAATGATTACAATGGAAAACCTGCAGATAGCAGCTAAAACAAACTTAATTCGTGAAATATCCGGGGTTAATCTTCAATTTCGTTTTTGAATATCCGGTAAACTTCGGGAGACATGGATGTCATACGGACGGTGGCTTCACATTTATCGTCAAGAAGAGCGACCTTTATCACTTTTCCATAGGATTCGCCCCCTTTAAATGAGGTACCAATGGCGGATAATACAATTTTGATATCTTCCCACTGACCGATCTCCACATCAAAAAGGATCTTCACAGAAGTCTGGGATTTATGGGTAACCTTTGCCATGATACCTTTTCGATCCACAACCTTTTTGTGCAACCGGTGCACTTCCACCTTCACATCTGTTTTCAGGGATTTGGGGTTTTCATCTCTATCCGGCAAATCAATATTATAAGGACTTTTCATCCCTTTAATATCATAGAGGGTCACATCGCCTGCAATTCCCTTCATCTGGACGACCAATGATTCCTTTACTTTGACCAGGGCCTTTACCCTGTCATAGGTATCCTGACTGATAAGGACCTGTCCGCCAACCGTATAGCCTTCTATCCTTCCCGTAAAATTTACCTCTGATCCGACCACCCCGTATTTCGACCGCTTTTCAGAACCGATATTGCCCACCACCACATTGCCGGTATGAACGGCAATGCCCATCTGAAGGTAGGCATACCCGTCCTTTTCGTTCAAAGCATTGATCTCGTCCATTGCCATTTGCATCTTCAGGGCGCAGGCAACAGCTCTTGCCGGGTGGTCTTTTAGAGGTTCGGGAGCACCGAAAAAAGAAAGGATGCCATCTCCGATAATTTCATCAATGATCCCCTGATAATCCATTAAAACTTCCACCATCTTTCCAAGGTATCGGTTCAAAAAGGAAATAATCTGATCCGGTGGTATCGTGGCTGTTAACGCCGTAAACCCCCGCAAATCAGACATCATTAACGAGAGTTCACGCTGTTCTCCCCCAAGTTCAAGCCCATCCTCGGATTCCAAAAGCTGCTGAACCACCTCTTTGGTCAAATACCGGCCAAAGGTATCACGTATGAATTCTTTCTGTTTCAAGCCTTCGACCATCTCCTCAAATGAGACCGCCAATTGTCCGACCTCGTCTGTGGAGTGGATATCGGACAAATCAATTTCAAGCTCTCCTTTTGCGATCAGCTTTGCAGCGTCTGACATTTTCAACAACGGCCTTGATATAGACTTGGCCAGGAAAAAACTGGCCAGCAAAAGAAGTATAATTCCTGTTAAAGAGAGGGCAATGGTTTTTTGATGAAGCTGATACAGATCTGCCAGCAATTCTTTTTTAGGCAGCACCTCACCTAAAACCCAACCGGTTGACGGAATACGGGCGTAGGCCAGAAACGAATTCACACCAGTATAAGAGGTCCCGATATCCTCAAATCCCGATTTATCCCGGATTATACGCCGGCCCACAGCTCTTAAACCGGGCTGGTTTCTCTCCTCTGCCAGGGAAAATACCGATTCTTTCATGATAAATTCCTGATCCGGGTGTGAAACAAAACTGCCGGTATCAGACATGATAAAACAGAAACCTGTCTTTCCCACCTGGACAGACCGGACAAGCTGGTTAAGCCACTCCAGGGAAATATCCGCGGTGATAACCCCCCTGAAGTCCGATGCCATTTTTTTTGTCCCCGGAAAGTACAGCGGCACTGAATAGGTTACCATCAATATATTGCCCCCGCCCTCATCAAAATGGGGATTACTCCAAAAGGGACGGTTTAACAGCTTGGTCAAATGGTAATAATCTTTTTGAAAATAATTATAAGTGGTCGACGCCAATTGCACAAACTTGGAGCTGCCTTGCTCCATATAATAGTACGGGGCATAGGCCTTGCGATCTTTTAAAAAGGCGTAGGGTTCAAAAATGGCGCCCCCGCCAAAGACTTCCGGATTTTTTTCAACACTTGCCCGAACCAGATCAAGGAGCGCTTGCTCTTTTTCGCAAGGATTGACTTCAAGATATGTCGCAAGCCCTTCGGGTACTTTGGCCACACTCCGGAACTCCTGTTCAATCCTCCTGGCAACGGACAAGGTCAGGTTCCGGGCAGTTTGTTCGGCTTCTGCCAGGATGATATTTCGCGAAGAGATGTAGGAATACGCGACAACCCCTCCCAAGACCAGGGATGTCGCCCCCATGACCAGAAAGGTTATTTTGGTAACAATACTATCCCTGATGTGGGAAACCATTACCTGAGCCCCCCGAAAAAATCATTAAAATCCGGCAGCCTCTTAATGATATACATTTTCTGGAGTGCCCGCCCCACCTTTTTATAATCCTCTTCAGCAAGTTTCCCATACAGGTGGGCTTTGTCGTCGGGAAGAATCAGGTCTTTCATTCTTTTGAGCATCCATCTTTGATGGGCTCTGTTGGTCCCGGTATTGGCAGCATCGGCATACTTCATCACGATATCAAGGGTTTCCTCTTCATTCTCAAATGCATACAACCATCCCCTAAGACATGCTTCGATAAATGCATAGACCATCATATTATTATCTGCCGTCTTTTCTAAGGCGTAAATTCCGTCTTCAGGATAATCCACACCCAGATTCTTCATGTGAAACGTCGTCAGTTCAGACGGATCAAAGCCGGAGTTGATGATGAGGTGGTATTCGTTATACCACATTGCTGCTACAGCATCCACAGCATCTTCCAGCAGTATGGTTACAGTTGTATAGTTGTGAATCAGCTTGACATCAAGATCATACTTTGCAATCAATGCCCGGAGCGGAACGTAAAATTCGCCTGCCCAGACCCCCACTTTTCTTGATGAGAGATCAGATAAGGTTTGAATTCCGGATGACTTTTTGGCCACCAGCATGAGAGAGCTATGCTGCATTAACTGGCAAAAATTTACAAGTGGTATGCCGGATTCCCGTTTGGTGATGGCTTCAGACAACCACCCTGAACAAAATGTAGTCTTTCCTTTAGCAAGATAAGTAAAACTGTTTTTACCAGGTCCCCCTTGAAGAATCTCGACATCCAATCCGTATTGCTTGAAAAATCCCTTTTCTTTTGCAGCCATGATCCCTGCGAACTGCGCCTGGTGTATCCAATGGGGCATAAAGGTAATTTTTTGATCGGCAACGGCAGTTGATGAACCAAGAAAAAAAACAATAACCCCAATCAAGAAGGAAAATAACACCCTTGAGGGCATAGGTGGTACAAACCATTGAAAATTTGAGCATTGCTCACTTTTTTCTTTGGTTGGAATTTGATTAGGCTTCATTAAGAAATCATTCAAATGGATATCTAATTGAAAAAATTATTAGGTTATTGAGCAAGAAGCTCATCTACAATCGCCAGCAATTCTTCATTTTCAAAGGGTTTGGCCAGGGTCTTGTCTGCACCAAATTGTTCAGCATATTCCAGGTACTGATATGCCCCTATCTTCCCTCCACCTGAGATCACAATGGTTTTCATATCAGGATACCCTTTTATAACCTCCCTTAAAACTCCCAGGCCATCCTGCTCCGGCATAAATATGTCTGTAATAATCAAATCAACGGCACCTCTGCGGAAAATCGACATTCCTTCCCTACCATCCGCTGCCTCGAATATCTTGTGCCCGGATTCCTCCAGCAGAAATCGCAACATCTTTCTAAATTTTTCATCATCTTCAATAATGAGTATTTTGGCCATAATCTCTCCTTGATTACCCTTTGGTTTTAAGTCTTCTGATCCTCTACTTTTTGGATGGTTTCATCATACTTTGGCAGGTAAATATTAAAACTTGAGCCTTCACCAAGCGTACTTTCAACTTCAATAAAACCGTCATGGGATTTTACAATGCCAAATGCCACCGAAAGCCCCAATCCTGAACCCTCTCCCACATCTCTTGTGGTAAAAAACGGATCA
>JAAEMC010000152.1 GCA_024225895.1 Desulfobacteraceae bacterium
CATGGAAAAAAATAAAATCAAACGCCTTGTTCAGGCGGGGATCAGGACCATGAACGGTCACCAAAAATCCCAGGCAAGCCGGTTTGGCGTTGAGGTTATTGAAATGAAAGATGGGATGGAACCATTCAATAAATTGATATTTTCAGGACCTGTATACCTTTCAATTGATATAGACTGCCTTGACCCTGCGTTTGCACCTGGTGTTTCCCACCATGAACCCGGCGGGATGTCTACAAGACAACTCCTTGATATAATCCAAAATATTAAAGGGGATATTGTTGGGGCAGATATTGTGGAGTACAACCCTAAAAGGGATGAAAAGAATATTACCGGAATGGTGGCTGCCAAACTGTTAAAGGAAGTTATTGACCTGATATATTCAGGTATGGTTTCAGACATTCTGCATCGTTAAGAAGAACCAGACAAAAAAGCCTTTAACGAACCAGAATCATAACTTGACAATATAATAATACTTCCCATTATCTTTCTATGTACATTAACCCTTTGGGAGCAGCAGCATATGATTTTTAAACTTTTTTTATGTTTCACTGTTATACCGATTATCGAACTTTATTTTCTGATTAAAATCGGAACCGTCATCGGTGGTTTCAATACGATTTTACTTGTAATCCTCACTGGAATTACCGGGGCATGGCTTGCAAAAATGGAAGGGATGAATACCATGCTCAGAGTTAGAAGCAGCCTGCAACAGGGTCTTATGCCTGCTGAGGAGCTTTTAGATGCCCTGATTATTTTCATTGCCGGTATAGTATTGATCACCCCCGGACTTTTAACGGATATCGCAGGTCTTTTGCTATTACTTCCCTTGACACGAAATAAATTTAAAAGATTTTTAAGAAAAAAGTTTGATGAGATCCAAAGGAAAGGCAATATAAATATTTCACGATTTTAAAAAAACTTAAGGAGAGCAATCATGTTTTTTGAATTAATACAAAAAAGAAGAAGTATAAGAAAATATAAAAAAAGAAAAGTTGAAAAGGAAAAAGTAGACAAATTGGTAGAAGCCGCTTTAAGATCTCCCTCTTCCAGAAGATTTAATCCATGGCGATTTATCGTTATTGATAATCCTGATATTTTACAAAGGCTTTCAACGTTAAAGCCGTATGGGTCCTCTTTCTTGGCAAACGCCCCCTTGGGAATTGTGGTATGCGCAGATTCGCAGAAAACTGATGTCTGGGTAGAAGATGCTTCCATTGCATCCATCTTTATTCACCTAGCTGCTCAGAGTTTGGATTTAGGCAGTTGTTGGATCCAAATTCGAAAAAGAGAACATACTTCTTCCAAAAGCTCAGATACTTATGTTAAAGAAGTACTGAATATACCCGATAAGATAATGATTGAATCAATAGTAGCAATAGGATATCCTGATGAGGAGAAGAAAGGGCACTCCAACGAATCTTTACAATTTCATAAAGTTTCCTTTAACCGTTATGATGAAAAGGGATAAATGAAAGAAGTAAAACAAGAAATACTTAAAATGGTTCAAAAAAAGGAGAGCGACCTTCCGACGCTCCCTGTAGTAATCGACCGAATCATTAGCGTAGCTTCCGACGAAAAAACAACCACTGAAGAACTGGCAGAGGTTATTTCCTACGACCAGGGTATGACGAATAAACTTCTCAAACTTGCCAACTCGATTTACTATGCTCAGAAAACAAAGGTAGAAACTATTAAAAGATCCATTACAGTAATTGGATTTGATGAAATCATTGGTATTGCCTTGGGTATGGGTATATTATCTAGCTTTACGGATAAATCCGGCTTAAGCCTTGACATGAAAGCTTTATGGATACACGGCATCGGTGTGGCCACAGCTTCCAAGGAACTTGCCAAAAGAACCAACCCGGGTATTGCAGCAAAAATATTTATTCCAGCCCTTCTTCATGACATGGGAAAAGTTATTTTTTCACTTTATTTCAAGGATGAATACCGGAAGGTCAGACAGCTGGCCATGGAGCATAAAAAGCCATTATATTTTAGTGAAAACAGCCTGCTTAAAATTGACCACTCGACTCTGTCTGCTCTTTTAATGAAACGATGGAATTTTCCGCCGTCCATTCTAATGCCTGTGCGTTTCCACCATAATCCTGAGTCCTGCCCTATTAATTTTAAACACCACTCTCTGATCATCAACCTTGCAGATTACCTGACCCAAAAAGCAGGAATCGGCCACAGCGGAAATCCAGTACCGGTCACCGTTAAAAATGCATTCAGGAAAATTGGTACGACCCAGGCGGTTTTAAAACTGATTGTTGATCAATTAAAAAGAAAAGAAGATGAAATAAAAGAATTTTTTCGGATCACCACCGAGGAATAGATCGCAACGCCTAAATATCTTTAAAATTACGGTTTTCTTTTGACTCTACTGCTGCTTGCGAAAAAGCATCAATACTTGCTTCCAATGCTTCAAATTCCATAGTGCCTCCCACTTGAATCTGTTTTTCCCCATTCTCTTCATAAGCCTTAATCACATCCATCAAGCTCAGGCATTCAATATCATGGGCAGGTACGTACCCCAGGGCTTCATCCTTTAAGTTGACTTCTAAAAGAATATTTCTGGCAATCAATTTTTCCAACAGCAATTTAACAATTCTCAACGGTATTTTCATCTGAGCTGCAATGTCTGAATTTGTCGGAGGAGATTGCTTATTGGCAAACCGTTTCACACATAATAATACCAATCTTAATATTATTAATTTGCGCATCCTTATGCTGACACTCCTATAATCCAGATCTTGTGTTTCCAGGGCATCGGCATTTTCCCAGGAATAGGCTATTTCTGCACCAAAAAGAAAGATGGACCACGAAATTTGCAGCCAAACAGAAAAAAGAAATAATATGGCAAAACTACCGTAAATCGCATTGGCGTTGGCCACCCCAATCTGCATTTTTAGATAGGCGACCTGGGTTATCTGAAAAATAGTTCCCGCAATAATACCGCCGGCTGTTGCTGCCTTGATATCAATTCGCTTATTGGGAAGAAAAATGTAAAAAAAGATAAACAGAATCCATATGGGAAAAAGTGGAATAAGTTTAAATCCCAGATCAATAAAGCCTTTTAAAATATCAGGGATACTCAGCCAGGAAATGAATCGCTCCAAAAAAGCGGTAATAAAAATATTACCACTGGAAGAAAAAATCAACAAAATCGCTGCCGTAATCAGCAAGGCAATATAATCGGTGAATTTTCTCATCAAGGGCCTGTCTTCTATAACACCCCATATTTTATTAAAAGAATTTTCCATGAGCCCCATCAATTTGATGATATAGTATCCCAGGATGAGAACACCGATGACTGCAAGTAATCCCCCTTTTGTTTTTTCAAGATAATCAGAGGCAAAAGTAAAAAATGTTTGTATTATCTCCTCCTGCCCTACTGCCATGGAAAGGACCTTATCTTTAAGAAACTCATGAAATCCAAACCCCTTGGCAATACCAAAGGCCA
>JAAEMC010000153.1 GCA_024225895.1 Desulfobacteraceae bacterium
CATGGCATCAAAGATGGCTTTTTTCTTTGCCTTGATTTCTTCTCGGGTAAATTTGTCCATTTTATTCGACTCCAAGATAATCTTCGTTAAAATCCGTGATCATTGCCATGGAAACCGGAATGAGCATTTCGTGCATTTTGATATTGTTAGACTTGATATCCCTGATTAATTCTGCAGACAGCAATTGAAGTTGGGTATATATTTTATCCATATTCAGGGTTGGGTATTGTTTGCCCTGGGTAAAATTGGTTCTGCCGCAAATATGACTGACACCGGCAGTTGCTGTCGGGATACCATAAACCCTGCAGGTGATGGGGCGGTTCTCATACAGCACACAAAGATCATCTGAACCCAGCAATGGACAGCGGACCCTTTCCTGGGACATTTTACCGACAATTTCAAGTTCTTCTTTACCCTCTTGGAATTCCTTGTATGCATCCCTTTTTAGTTTATACAATGCCCGGTCGGTTTTATCGGCAGTTTTTATCAAATCGTTTTTTTCCTTACCTGAAAATTTTTCTATAAACTTTTGTTTCAGAAAGAGGGCTTCAATTAAAGTCAGATCAAATAGAGCATAGCAGCAGTCGCTGCATTTTTCCCGGCAGAACACTTCTTTGGGGTATTCATTTTTAACGCGGTCAAAAACGGCATCAATCATCTGTACCACTGCTTCATATTTTATGAAGTGTTCTTTTAAATCTATCGTCATAATGGTTTTCCTTTATTTTCCAATGCAAAAGTTACTGAAAATAGTGTCCAGTATATCCAAGGAGGCTGTTTCCCCGGTAATTGTTCCAAGTGAATCGATACTATTTTTAATATCAATTGCCAATGTATCTTCTTCTCTTCTTTCTTCCAATCCCTGTTTTATGGATTCAAGGCTTTCTTTTGTCTGCTCCAGGGCATTTTTATGTCTGAGATTGGGGATGACAGAAGATTTTTCCATATCCAGTTCATGGATGCAGATATTCACAAGAGCCTGTTTTAATTTTTCAATCCCGGTGTTGTAAAGGGCGGATATCTTCAATGTGGGGAGATGGTTGTATTTTTCCGGTAATTTTGGCAGGTTCTCTTTGCCAAGGTCAATTTTATTGATGATCAGAATTACGTTTTTCCCCAATGGGACTATTTTTTCAAATTCCTGTTCCAAAAACCGACTTCCGGGCTCTTTCATAAAAAGGACCAGGTCCGATTTTGTAATATGGTCCTTTGCCTTTTCAATGCCAATGATCTCCACTAGGTCATCGGTTCGGTGAATACCCGCTGTATCTGTAATTACAAATGGGATACCATCAATGTTCAACCCCTCTTCTATGGGATCTCTTGTGGTGCCCGGGATGGCGGTGACAATGGATCTTTCCTGATTGAGCAGGCAATTCATCAGACTGGATTTCCCCACATTGGGGGCTCCGCAGATGACTATTTTAATGCCTTCTTTTAAAAAACAGGCATCATCATGCTGTTTGATAAATTCTTTGCATTTAAAAAGTACCTCATCAATGATGTCCATCTCTTTTTGCGAGGGTTCAAAGGGCTCTACATCATCCGGAAAATCGATATTGGCTTCTAAGACCGATAAAAAATCAATGAGTTTGTCCCGGAGTTCTTGTATCTGCTCCTTGAGGGCGCCTGTGTTCTGGGAAGCAGCAAATTTTAATGCACTTGATGATTTGGCATTGATAATATCCGCCACTGCTTCAGCCTGGGTTAAATCAATGCGGCCATTGAGAAACGCCCGTTTTGTGAATTCACCTGGTTCGGAAAGCCTGGCTCCCAGGGAGAGGGTCTGGTCTAAAATGGCCCTGAGAACAATAATTCCAGAGTGGGCCTGAATTTCAACCACATCCTCTGCTGTATATGAAGCAGGTCCTTTCATGGCAATTAACAAAACTTCATCAATGACTTCACGGGTTTCATAATCCTGGATAAATCCATGATAGACCCTGTGGGATTCCAAAGGTGTCTGGCCGTCAAGCGTGAGTTTTTTTGTTTTTGAAAAAAGTTCAGATGCAATTTCAAAGGCGTCAGGCCCTGAAATTTTGATAATACCAATACCGCCACTTCCATAGGGAGTTGCTATTGCGGCTATTGTATCCGTCATCATTATTATCTATCTTCTCAATCGTCTTTTACCCCTGAAGGAGCTTTTTTTTTTGGGAAAGATAACAAGCCTTCTGTAATACCCGTCCCCCATGCTCTGAGTTCTAACCCGTTTATCATCTTTTAAGGCCAGATGAACAATGCGCCGGTCCTGTGCGCTCATTTGGTTAATGGTTGCCGGCCGTCCGGTCTTTTTGGCTTTGTCAGCCATTTTGTAAGCCAGGTGCTTCAAATTGGACTTACGGGTCTCCATATATCCTTCAATATCTACCTTGACCCGGACTCTGTCATCGCTTTTCCGGTTGACAATTTTATCGGTTAAAAACTGCATGGCATCCAGGGTCTGGCCCTTTCTGCCAATGAGGATACCGGCATTTCCCCCTTCTATTTTCAGTGTCAGGTGGTCTTGTTGTGTTTCGGTTGTGATCTGGGCATCATCTGTAATCAGGTTGGCCATTTTCTGTAAAGCTTCAATACCCAGATCAATGGAATCCTGGGTCACATCCACTACGGGTTCAGCTTTACGTGGTTCTTCAGGCTGTTTGGCCGGCGGGGTACTTTCGATTCTGGTTTCTTCGCCAAAGGCTTCATCCACTATGGATCGAATCCCCTCCATATCCGTACCGTCGTCAACTACAGTTTTTTTATTGACGTCAGGAACCACAACTCTTATTTTAGCGTCTTTCCTGCCGACAATTCCAAAAATTCCTGAAGCACCTGCGGAAATGACATCATATTTCAATTCCTTTTCACTAAAATTCAATGCTGTGCAGGCATTTTTGATTGCGGTTTCCACATCTTTACCGGCAAATTCCTGAGTGTTTTTCATACGTCCTCCTACTATTTGGAAAATTTCTTTTGAATGTAATACTGCTGTCCCATGGAAATAACGTTGTTGACCAGCATGTACAGAACCAGTCCGGCCGGAAAGTTGATAAAGAGTACGGTCATGAATATGGGCATCAACATCATCATTTTGGCCTGCATGGGATCGCCTGCAGTTGGTGCCATTTTCTGCTGCAAGAGAAAAGAAGCACCCATCAAAAGTGTTAAAACGGGTATCCCGAAAGGCGGTTGCATCATTGGGATAGTAAAATCAAAATGAAAAAGCCTGTCTGGTGAGGACAGATCATTGATCCAGCCCAAAAAGGATGCATGGCGAAGCTCGATGGCCATGTAAAGCATCCGGTACAGGGCAAAGAAAATGGGCATCTGGACAAGTAATGGCAGACAACCGCTGGCAGGATTGACCTTATAGGTTTTATAAAGTCCCACAATCTCCTGGTTCATCCGCTGCTTGTCATCCTTATACTTCTCTCTGATTTCCATCATCAAAGGCTGGACCTTTTTCATTTCGTTCATGGATTTGTAGCTCTTGGTACCAAGGGGCCAGAAGAGAATTTTAATGAGGATGGTAAGAAGTATAATGGCTACACCATAATTGGGGATAACCTTGTAAATATAGTTCATTGTAATCAGAAGCGGTTTGGCAATAACATCAAACCACCCGAAATTGATCGCCTTTTTAAGGGCATTGTCGTATTGGCTTAAGATTTTCAGACTCTTGGGGCCCATGTAATAGGTAAAGGAATAAGTGGCCTGTTTACCCGGATCCAGCCGCTCCATGGGCTGAAAAAAGTTGGTGGTGACAATTTCATCTGCAAAGGTGAGTTTCAGCTTTGTATCCAGTGGAGTTTTGGGCATGACGCTGGTTAAAAAATACCGGTCGGTATAACCTGCCCAATCAACAGTCCCGTGGTGGGTATCTTTTTCTTCAATATCATCTGGTTTTAATTTAATAAATTCAGAATTAATGTAAGCCATGGGGCCTTCATAGGCAAACCGGGAGCGCTTATCGATTTCTTTTGTGAACGGACCGGGGATGGAAATGATAATATTGTCATTTAAAGGTGCCCCGGAACCATTTTGAAAAATGATATCGCAATCGATCAAATAAGAATCTGGCCAAAAGGTGAATACTTTTTTTACGGTGATACCCAAAGATGTTTTCAAAGAAAATGTGATGGATTTTTTGTCATTGGTTACCTGGGTATCAAGTGAATCCACATCTGCTGTAAAGACAGCATCTTTTAATCCCTGGATGCTATGCCCGGCAAGGTCCATTGAGAAAACCCCCGGTATAAGATCTGTTGCAACCATCTGCTTGAAAGGGGCATCTTTTTGGTTGGTATCTTTATAATCTTTGAGCTCACAGTTTTTGATGACTACACCGGCCTCACTGATGACAATATTATACAGCGGGGTGGAGACACGGATGGTGCGAAAATCCTTTGGTTTTACAAGGGCTTGCTCCCCGGCAGCCGGCTGGTCGGTTGTTGTAAAATCTGAAACCTTTGCCGCACTTTTTGTGCTTTGTGTTTTCTGATCTTGTTGACCTGCTTGATCAATGACCTGTTTGGGCTGTTGTGTATTATCCTGTGGTTTTACAAATAAGAACTGAAAACCGACCAGGACGATCACTGAAAGCACAATTGCTAATATTAACCGTTTTTGTTCATCCATTTTCTCTCCTAAACATGGAAACTTTTTTCAACAATAAAGTGAAAGAAGAGAGATGCGTTTGGCTTTTAGGATTTAATTAGGGGACAGGATCAAAACCTCCTGCATGGAATGGATGACAACGCAGGACTCTTTTAACGGCAAGAGCCGTGCCCTTGAGGCTGCCGTGTTTTTGTACCGCTTCAAAGGCATATGCCGAACAGGTAGGATAGTAACGACAGTTCCTGCCTGTTAAAGGTGATATAAAATATTGATAAAATTTAATAAAATTTAATAAAAGCTTTTTTATCATATGGCTTGTGCAATTTTTGTAAAAAGTTTATCAAGCTTTTCAATTATCTCTTTGTTGGATAGCGTAGTCAGGCTCTTCCTTGCAATGATGTTGAAATCCTTTTGTCCTGAAATATTCTCTTTTCTTTGTCTGAAATATTCTCTGATTATTCGTTTAATCCTGTTGCGCGTAACGGCATTCCCTACTTTTTTGGATACTGTAATGCCAATTCGATTGTTTTGGGTTTTTCCCTCAAGCACGGCTGCAATAAAGTAGCCGGTGTGAATTTTGTTTCCTTTTTTCGATAGTTCTAAAAATTGAGCTCTTTTTAAGAGTCTTACCTTTTTTGGAAAAGTATAATCGCTCAATTAACCCCTTTTACAAAGCAAGTCTTTTTCTTCCTTTTGCTCTTCTTGCGTTAATAACGCGTCTTCCGCCAGGTGTTGACATGCGTTTTAGAAATCCGTGTTTCCTGGTTCGTTTACGATTGCTGGGCTGAAATGTTCTTTTCATAATAAATAACCGATCCTTAAATAAATATTACCTTCATATTTGGTTGATATTACAAACTACAATAAACATAGGAGCTTAACTTATTTTTTGATAAAAGTCAAGGTCGCACAACGCCTTCTCCATAGCTCTTATCTCCTTTATTTCACAAGAGATTCGAATATATGGTACTCTTCAATATG
Source organism: Desulfobacteraceae bacterium (assembly GCA_024225895.1). GTDB lineage: Bacteria > Desulfobacterota > Desulfobacteria > Desulfobacterales > Desulfobacteraceae > JAAEMC01. The sequence continues at coordinate 5,584 of JAAEMC010000153.1, forward strand.
ATAATGGGGTTCCGGGTAAATGGCAATGGGTTTTGAAAACTGGTTTTCCAAAGAGGAAATCAAATGCTTTTCCTCCCCATGGAGGAGCCGGGCAATTTCCGGGTGCACCTTTACGGTGAACCGGTTGCCCATGATGTCTCCGGCCTCGCTGATCAGGTCTCTGTAAATTTTATGGCAAATGGACTTGCCGGAAAGAAGCATGCCATCGCCGCTGCAATAGAAGCAGGGTTCACAAAGGGTTCTGGTCAGGTTCCTTCTGATTCTTTTCCTGGTCATCTGAACCAGCCCTAATTCAGTTAAGGGCAGAATATTGGTCTGGCTTTTATCTTTTTTCATGGCTTCATTGAGGCGTGCCATCAGTTTTTCCTTGTGCTGCTCTTTTTTCATATCAATGAAATCAATAATAATAATACCGCCGATGTTCCGCAGCCTCACCTGGTAGGCAATTTCCTTGACCGCTTCCAGATTGGTTTTAAGTATTGTTTCTTCAAAATTGTGTTTTCCCACATAGCGGCCGGTGTTAACGTCAATGGCAACCAGGGCTTCTGTTTGTTCGATGACGATATAACCGCCGGATTTGAGCCATACTTTTTTCTTTAATGCCCTGGCCACGTCCCCTTCAATATTATAGGCATCATAGATGGATTCCCTTCCCTGGTAGAGCTCCACAGACAGATTGATATCCGGCATGAATTTTTTTAAAAAGTGTTGAACGTTTTCATACTCTTCTTTGGAGTCAATGATGAGTTTATCCGCCTCATCGGCCAGAAGATCCCGGACCGCCCGGAAGGTGACGGTAAGATCCTTGTATACAACGGAGGTTGCAGATGCTGTTTTGCTTTTGGCAAGAATGTCATCCCAGGTTTTGTTTAAAAAGTCGATCTCCTTTTTCATGGTGCGTTCATCAATGCTTTCTGCCGCTGTTCTGAAAATATACCCGAAATTAGTTTGCCTCATGGACAAGAGCATCTCTTTGAGCCGGGCCCGTTCCGTATCATTTTGAATCCGTTTGGATATGCCGACATGATCCACGGTCGGCATGAGTACCATATACCTGCCGGCCAATGAAATATGGGTCGTAACCCGTGGGCCTTTGGAGCCGATGGATGATTTGGCAACCTGTACCATGATTTCCTGGCCTTCGGTAATCAGTTCTTCAATACTAACCTCTGTGGCAGGAGATGTTTTCCAAGTCCCGGGATCCTTGGGAATTTCATTGTTTTCAATATCTTCATCCTGGGCATCATTCCCGTTTTCATCGTCATTGTCCTGCTCAAATTTCTGATAGACTTTATGGCTGGCGGCATCCAGGACATCATCCACATATAAAAATGCAGCCTGCCTGAAACCGATGTCCACAAAAGCGGCCTGCATGCCCGGAAGGACCCGTTGAACCCTGCCCTTGTAAATATTTCCCGCAATACTGGTTTCATCACCCCGCTCAATAAAGAGTTCGGCAATGGTGCCGTTTTCAAGAAGCGCCACCCTTGTTTCATGGGGCGCGGCGTTTACAACAAGCTCTTTTAACATGTTATAGTCCTTGTTCAATTTTTTTAATTCTTGCTGTTTTCACTATATCATCGGATATGTCAAAATACCGCAATAAAATTTCAGATGGTCGGATGGTCCGGTTGTTCATCGTTTTAATAGCCATTTCAATAGTGCGATGATCGGTTGCCTTAATTTTTTCAACCACTTGTTTAAGGTCTGTTTTTCTGGTTTTACCCTTTTTACTTTTATCTTCAATAATGAATTGGGATAGGTTAAAAAATTCTTCTATCCTTTCTTTGTTTAACCGGGCTGGTAGTTCCTTGAACCGGATGCGGTAAAAAGAAATGGTGTTTTTCACTTTGCCTTTTTCAAAAGGGCTGCAGGAAACGATGAGCAAACCCTGGGGAAGTGTGGCATTTAACAGATGAACAACCGCACTGCAATCCGTGTTTTTTTTAAGATAGACAAACATTAGTTCTTTTTCACTTTCCATGCCTAAAGGGAGTGCATTTTCAAAGGAGATGCGCATGGAGGGATTAAATCCTTGTGAGTATTTCACAACAAGTCCTGCCCTCTTAATGGCGCGCTGGAAGATGGTATTCATTTCCAGATGACCGAAAAATCTTGCTTTCCCCAGCTTGGAGAACCGCAGTTCAAATTTTTTAAAATAGTCGTCAGGCAGCCGGGTTGCCATGGCAGCCGTGTCTGGTTTAAATGTATTCTTTTTATCATGCACAACAGGCATTAGGGTTTCAAAATCACAGACACCGCATCCGCTACAATCATTCTCACGGCAATCCGGGGTTGTTTTGCCGGTTTTTGATTTTTTAAATTCCTGTAATAAAAACTTGGCTGATATGCCCGAATCAA
>JAAEMC010000154.1 GCA_024225895.1 Desulfobacteraceae bacterium
AAGATAAGGATTCAAAAATGATCGTTTCAGCCTGCCTGCTTCCAGATATGTATCAATAATGTTTATCAGCCAGCCCACATATGACCCTGTGACCAGTATGGGCGCGAGTTTGGATTCGGAAAGGTCATGCCAGGTGCCGGGGATGCTTTTGTCCACATACTGATGGTTTTCATCCATATAAATGTATTCGCCGGTATTTTGAAATTCATCTATTATGACAAGAAAACGCTGATCGTATAATTGAGCGTAACGGGTTGGCGCACTGGAAGCAATATCCCACATCATGTCAAACGAAGTCTTTTTCTCATAGTATTTTATAAGAAAATCAGAATCATTAACCATAAATTTAAAATTTTTGGATAATCCGTACTCCCTGACCTGTTCAAGTGTCAGCATATTCGCTACCAGGGATTCATCCCGTTCCATAAATGAAATATACTGGGAGGCAAATGTCTGGTAAAAATTCACAATAAAGTCCGGAAACCAGATTTTGCGCTCCCTGATATTGATATAAAACGGAATCACCTGCCCGTTTTCGCTCCACAGCCGGTTGAAGATATGCTGGACAAATGCGGTTTTGCCGCTTTTACGGCGGCCAAGGATAGCCCTGGATTTGGAAAGCCTTTCCGGTATCCGTCCGATCCATTTGTTGAAAATGCCGAATTCTTTTTCCCTGCCCACTAAAAGGTCAGGATTGCCGATGATTTCGGGTAAAGGATATTGCATATTGTCATCTCCCTTTTTCTATTGAATAATTACCTGAACAAAAGTTTTTCG
>JAAEMC010000155.1 GCA_024225895.1 Desulfobacteraceae bacterium
GCATGTACTTGGCATTGATCTGCTCAATAACATTGCTGCCTTTGATTTTAATATCCACAAAATAAGCCACCTGGCGCTTATAAGCATCAAACAACTCCTCAAAGGTTTCAAAGGTTTTTGCCTGGCCGGTCGCAAGACCGATTTTTTTACTGGTCCTTGGATCCACCCCGTTGTTCAATATAATCTCAAGAATTTTGGGCAAATTAAAATATCCGGTCAGAATATAGCATTCCTTGCCGAATACGCCGGCTTCCACACATCCGGATGCTCCCGCCTTTCTGGCATCTCGTGCTGATTTGCCATGGAGGGTCATTTCCTGAAAAATAGCATCGGTGCTAAAGACAGATGGCTGGCCAAAACCGGTGGCAATGATTTTTAAAGCCCTTTTGATAAACCGGTCCGGGTTTTTCTTTGACACCTGGATCATGGAGCTTGGCTGGAGCAGACGCATCTGTTCAATCACATCCAAAACCAGATAGCTCAACTCATTAACACCATCCTGGTTTGAGGGGGTTACACCGCCGAGATTAATCAGACAAAAATCCACATAGGTATTGCTCTCTTTTGCTGTCACCCCCACCTTTGGCGGTGCCGGATGGTTGTGAAATTTGATCCAGAAACAGGATAAAAGTTCTTTGGCCGATTCTTTGGTCAACCGTCCCTCTTCTAAATCCTTTTGGTAAAACGGATAAAGGTTCTGATCAAACCGGCCCGGGTTATATGCATCCCACGGGTTCAGTTCCGTAATTATTCCCACATGTAAAAACCAATAATACTGAAGTGCTTCATGGAAGGTCCTGGGTCGGTTTTCCGGCACATAACGGCAGACTTTGACCATTTGGAGCAGTTCTTTTTTTCTGTCCACGTCTTGTTCTTCTTTGGCAAGTATCTCCAAGGCATCGGCATGGCGCCGGGCAAAAAGAATTAAAGCTTGGGCCGCAATATCAAGAGCCTTGAGCACTTCCTGTTTTTCTAAAGCCTTGTCATCTTCAAAAAAATTAAGCCCTTGCAAAACCGTTGATATATCATTTCTAAGATCGTTAAACCCTGTTTTATAAATCAGGTCCCCTCCGGCCGTGTGCCCGGGGGAACGTTGCTCCTGGAATTCAGTAAATACCCCGGCCTCAAAAGCATCGTGCCATTGATCATCCATGGCGTTAAAAATTTTCTCCCGGATGGTCTTCCCCTTCCAGAACGGAATAATCTCTTGCTGATAAACCTCTTTGGTTTGCCGGGAAACCTTATATGGCACTTTGGGCCGTGAATCCAAAATTTCCAGGTCTTCAATGGTATGCAGACAGATTTCAGGATAGGTGGGAACCGATTTGGGAAAAGGCCCCCTTTCCCCCACGATTAATTCATTTTCATCAATAAATATCTCTTTATTTTCTAAAATATATTTCAGGCATTGTGCCCGTTGAATTGGTATGGAGGTATTCATGTCTACATAATTTTGATAAAATTGAGTCACCAGCTGCGCCCGCTCATGGGACAGAGTAACCATTGCCTCTTTACTTTTTTTCTTTAATTGCTCAACCCTTGGATTCATCCTATCCCCCAATTACTGTTTTAAATCCCTTGGCATCAAATTTGGATTTTATGATTTGTATCTGGCCTTTTGAAGGCGGATCAATATGCTGCATCCGGTTTTCAACTTTCAAATTTTCATATTTTGCAAAGCCGGTTTTATGGAAAGGTAAGATCTGAATATCTCTGAATCTGGTTTCTTTTATTAAGAAAGTGACGATCTTTTCAATATTATCCGCTTTGTCCGTAATCCCCGGAATCAATGGAAATCGCAGCGTAAGATTAATATCTTGCCTTGACAATTGTTTTAAATTTTCCAATACCAGGGCAACACTTTGCCCTGTAAACTGCTTGTGTGCATCCTCATCCATCAGCTTGATATCATACAGAAGCATATCTGTTTTTTGGGCTGCTTTCTCAAGAATATCAAATGGTGCGAAACCCGATGTATCCAAGCAGGTATGAATCTCATTTCTTTTACATAGATCCAGCAGTTCATAGAGAAGATCGGGCTGAAACAAAGGCTCTCCACCCGAAAATGTCACTCCCCCGCAGGATTCATCATAAAAAACGCGGTCCTTTTCAATCTCGCTAATCAACAACAAAGCTGTTTGTGTAAAATTATTCAGTTCTTGCTGGCAAAGCTTTGGCTGGCTTTCGGGGTTATGGCACCAGATACAAGACAAGGGGCATCCTTGAAAAAAAAGCGTGGTTCTGATTCCAGGGCCGTCATGGAGGCTGTATCGCTGGATTTTAAAAATGTGTGGGATATCAATCATTTTATCTTTACCGGCTTTGGGCCACCTTATTTTTCATCAATTCATTAAATTTGGTAACATGTATCTCGGCCAATTGCCCGGCAGCAGATGCATCTTTGTTTTCAATGGCTTCTTTTATTTTAACGAGATCATTGAGGTTGTCTGTCAATAACTCCTGGTTAAAAGGAAGAAAAGGATGAAAATAA
>JAAEMC010000156.1 GCA_024225895.1 Desulfobacteraceae bacterium
CAAAAGAATAGAAGTTAAAACCTTTGTGCTGGATCAGCCCCAGATTTATTTAGAAAAGAAAAAGAACGGAACTACCAACTGGCAGGATCTGGGCGGTGGTCAAAAGCATAAACCCAAAACAAAAAAAGAACCTTCCAACACTTCAAAGGGACTTCCCATTGAATCCCTCATTGTCGGTAATTTTTCCATAACAAATGGTCTGCTGATGTATACGGACCATGCCGCAAAGACGAAAAAGGAGATTGCCGATCTCAACTTAAGCCTGAAGGATATCAGCCTTAATAAACCCATTGGTATTGAATTGAGCGCCTTGATAGATAAAAAACCGGTTTCAATTTCCGGAAAGGCAGGACCTGTAGGGCTTGTGCCTGGAAAGAGTGATATCACCCTGGATTTTACGGTTAGTGCTTTCAAATTGATCCAGGTAAGCTTGAAAGGGGTTGTCAAGGACCCCATGGGTCAACAGGCGTTTGACTTTGCCTTCAGCCTGGAGCCTTTTTCTCCCAGAAAACTTATGGCTGAACTGGGACAAGAATTTCCGGTAAAAACCAAAGACCCAAAAGTGCTGGATAAGATATCTATTAGTGCAAAGCTTTCCGGCAACCCGGCAGCTGTTGATATCAGTGACGGCGTCCTGATGCTTGATGATTCTAATATGACCTTTAAGGCCGGGGCAAAAGCATTTCATAAACCTGATATCATGTTTAACATGGCATTGGATAAAATAAATATTGACCGGTATTTACCTCCGCCTGCTCCCAAAAAAGAGGGGAAAGCCGCTGCACCTGGCAAGACAGATAAAGAAACGGCAAAACCCGCGGCTGATAAAAAGAAAAAGACGGATTATATTCCTTTACGAAAACTTGTATTGGACGGCAAACTTACCATAGGGGAACTTACGGCGCACGGCGCCAAAATTCAGGATGTCAAAATGAAGGTCAAGGGAAAAGACGGTATCATTAAAATGAACCCCTTTTCATTTAATCTTTACCAGGGAAGTGTGGCATCCAGGGCCCGGCTGAATGTTCAAAAAGAGGAGCCCAGGATAAAATTGTTCTTTGATGCCGAAGGAATCCAGGCCGGTCCCCTTTTAAAGGATGCCATACAAAAGGATATTTTAGAAGGCACATTAAAGGCCGGTATTGAGCTATGGCTCAAAGGGGAAACGCCCGATGCCATAAAACGGTCAATGAACGGCAAGGGGGAATTACTTTTTAAGGACGGCGCCATTGTGGGGATCGATCTGGCAAATATGGTGAGAAATGTAAAAACCAGTTTTGGGATGGGAGAAAAGGTAACAGAAAAGCCCAGAACCGATTTTGCCGAACTGAAGATCCCCTTTAGTGTTTCAAAACGGCAGGCCTTTGTGAAGGGTGCGGGTTTGCAATCCCCATTGCTCAGGGTGCTTACCCAGGGAAAAGCCCACTTGATCCATGAGACCTTGGATTTCAGGGTAGAACCCAAATTCGTGGCCACATTGAAAGGCCAGGGGGATAGCAAAAGCCGGACAGGGCTTATGGTGCCGATACTGGTTACCGGAACTTTTCAAGAGCCAAAATTCCGGCCCGACATAAAAAATGTACTTAAAAGCGAGATCCCAAAAGATGCTGAGGGCATCAAAAATCTCATCCAGAACAAGGATGCCCAAAAAGAAAAGATCAAAAGCGTGGAAGAAAGTGCAAAAGGTCTGCTCAAGGGATTTATGCAAAAAGGGTCGGAATAAAGGAAAATGCTGATGATGAACCGGAAAAAGAAAAAGGCAGTTATTTTTGTCTGGGCCTGCCTGATGCTGACAGGATTATTTGCCTCTGTATCATTGGCCGGCAACTGGCTTGAACAGGGCAATAAACTGCTCAAGTCCTTTGGGTTGTCCAATCAGGCAGGGGAATTGACCATGGGGGAAATTACCGCCGGATTAAAGGAAGCATTGAAAGTGGGATCATCCAATGTCGTCAGCCAGCTGGGCAGGGTGGACGGGTTCAGTGCAGATCCAAAAATACATATCCCTTTGCCGGCAAGCCTGAACAAGGTCCAGTCCCTTTTGTCCAAAGTGGGGTATTCCCATCTTTTGGATGATTTGGAACTTCGATTGAACCGGGCTGCGGAAAAAGCAACCCCCAGGGCAAAAGCCTTGTTTCTCGATGCCATTTCCCAGATGACGTTTAAAGATGTAAAACAAATCTACGATGGTCCTGATGATGCCGCCACCCGTTATTTTAAAGGCAAGATGTCCAAAGGCCTGGCCAGGGAAATGGAGCCCATCATTGATGAAAGCCTGTCCCAGGTGGGGGCCGTCAAAGCTTATGATAATGTGATCAGGGAATATAAAAACCTGCCCTTTGTACCGGATGTTAAATCCGACCTGACCGAGTATGTAGTGGGAAAGGGAATGGACGGCATTTTTTATTATGTGGCAAAAGAGGAGGCTGCCATCCGCAATGATCCGACTAAAAGAACTACGGAACTATTGCAGAAGGTGTTTAAATAGCTATAAAATTTAAATGTGAATTTAGAGGGAGTGCTTTGTTTGATTCACAAATCAAACAAAGCGCTCCCCGAATTTATCACTTAGAAGGTGTGGCGGGCCTGTATTTTTGCCCGCCCGAACTTAAGAATCAGGTCAAAGTCATTCCCGATTCACCCTATTTCCAATCATCCAATCCATACTTGTCTAAAATTTCCTTTAATTTTCCTGATTCCCTGAGTTTTACCATGCCTTC
>JAAEMC010000157.1 GCA_024225895.1 Desulfobacteraceae bacterium
GAACAACAAAAGGCTTAAAAGGTTATATCTTAAAACCCATGCGGGAAGAACCCGGATCAAACGTGTCATGGGAACCAGGTTTTCCGTCAAAGTTCCCAAGAATTTCGTTTCTTCAAAACCAAGGGCTTTTGAAGCCATATTGGTATATGGAATTATCCTGATAAAAATCTGGCTCAATGAAAGCGGACTGCCGATGGTAATGACATTTTTGATGTTCAAAGCCTTGTGCTTTGAAAGATAGGAATATATCAGCATCCCGCCCATGCTGAATCCTATCCATGAGATATATTTTTGTTTTGAATGCTCGGTCACAAAATCTATCACTAAAGGAAGTTCCAATTCCACGAGTTCCACAAAACTCAAATTGGAAGGTACTTTGTATTTTTTCCCATACCATATGCTCTCTTTGCAATGTTTACTCACATATCGGTTATGGGTTCGTTCAGAATATCCGGGGTGGTATAAATAGACTTCAAATCCTTGGGTTGCCAGGTAATTGGCAAAAGACTGGTTATGATTCATTCCCAGTATGTCGCCCTTTTCGCTTATCCTGAAAAGGTTGGCGTTGCATGCGATTCCGGGAGCCATGACAATGCTGCCCAGTTTGGGAATCATCGGTGAAACGGAATAAATCTTTTTTAAAAAAATTTCTCTTTCCCCGCTTCTGGCAAAGAGATTTTCCGCTTTCAAGAAATAGGGGGCACAGGGTTTCCTGTGATCGGGCTGCAAGTGTTTTTTGAAAAATCTCAA
>JAAEMC010000158.1 GCA_024225895.1 Desulfobacteraceae bacterium
CCCCTGCCATGGGTGCCCATGACGATTACATCGCAGTTCAAGTCATCCGCCATCATAAGAATTTCCTCCGGCGGGTAGCCCTTGCGTACTTTTATGGATATAGCTTTATCCGCGTATTGAGGATCGTCTTTGAGTTCCCTGTCGCAAAATATCTTCAGGCGATTTTTTATAAATCTGCTGATGGTTTGATGATCTGTGATGCCAAAGGGCGGATCCTGAAGCTGAATAAGGCGGCTGAAGTTTTAAACGGGGTCAAGGCCACCGAGGTGCTTGGCAAAGATGTACGAGCCCTTGTAAAGGAAAAACAGATCGACAGATCCGCTACCCAGGAAGTCCTTGAAACCCAGCGCCAGGTGAGTGTGATCCAGACAACACCAAGATCTAAATATACATTGTTGGTTACGGGGACACCTGTTTTTGATGAAGAGAATAATATTTCTTTTGTGGTCGTCAATGAAAGGGATATTTCTTTGATTGAAAGCATGAAAAAGCAATTGGCGCAGGCCAGGCAGGAATCTGAAAAAATTAAGAATGAACTGACTGAACTGATTCTTCTTGAGCTAAAAGAGAACAATATTGTGGCTCAGAGTGATGCAATGAAGCAGACGCTTAAGGTAGCCTTAAAATTGACTGCCATTGATGCTTCAAATATTTTAATACAGGGGGAATCAGGTACCGGCAAGGGTTTGTTAGCAAAATTTATCCACAAGCACGGCGCAGGGAGTCAGAAGCCGTTTATTCAGATCAACTGTGCAGCATTGCCTGAAAATCTTTTGGAAGCTGAATTGTTCGGCTATACAAAAGGGGCATTTACCGGCGCCAGTGAAAAGGGGAAACCAGGACTCTTTGAATTGGCTTCCAAAGGCACGCTTTTCCTGGATGAAATCGGAGAAATGTCCTTGGGTGTTCAGGCCAAACTTCTCAAGTATCTTGATGACCACGAAATTATGCCCATTGGCGGTATTACACCAAAGAAAATCGACTGCTCCATCATTACCGCCACAAACCGGGATCTTGAAACCCGGACATTCAATAAGAAGTTTAGGTTGGATCTTTTTCACCGGCTCAATACGTTTACACTTTCCATTCCACCATTGAGAAAGCGTCCTGAAGATATTCTTGAGCTTATCCGGATTAATCTTAAAAAATATAATAAGCTCTACAATCGCCGGGCACGGATTGGTTACAAGGCATTTGACATGCTGCAAACCTATGAATTTCCAGGGAATGTCCGGGAACTCATCAATATCATCAAGCAGGCCATTGTCATGAGTGACAGGCGTGATCTGGATGACTATATTGTCAATTTGCTGGGCAAGGGAAAGCTTCTTAAAACGACCTATCAGGAACCAGATGAGATTTGTTCTTTGCCTGAGAAAATAAGGCTTGTCGAAAACCAGATGCTGAAAAAGGCGGTTGCCAGGTGTAGGACAACTCGTCAGGCAGCCACTTTTTTGGGTGTCAGCCAGCCCTCTGTGGTGAGAAAATTTAAAAAGCACGGCATCAATATTCAAAAAAAGTAATCTGATTCATTATTAAATCAAAATCATCCCAAGCTGCTGTTATGACTATATTATCAGATACTTTTTCTTGATTCTATTTTGTATCACTTCGAATTTATCAATATTTTAAGTGAGTTGCCACAAAAATTGATTCAATAATGAATCAAGCTTTATTTAGAAATGGCAGACAGCCGTCCAGCATTCAGATAATTTTATTTTAATTTCAAATAGTTGAAATATAAAACAAAGGAATGGCACGCGACTTGCTCAATTAAATAATTGTGCAGTTTTGAAAACGATAATACCAGATTTAGGCAACAGGACTTAAATTTATGAAAGAAAAATCGCTCAGGCCCTGGTTACTCTTATCGCCCTCTTTAACAGCCGTATTTTTACTTCTTGTGGTACCGGTATGCTTTGTGGTGGTTTATAGTTTCTGGCTAAGGGCACCCAGCGGCCAGGACATCCCTGCATTCCAGCTTGGAAATTATGCCAAATTTTTTGCTGATTTCTTTTATCCTTCAATTATGTTGAGTACCATAAGGGTTGCCATTGAAACCGTTTTCTTATGTCTGGTAATGGGCTATATTCCGGCATACTTTTTTTACAAAACAGAATCAAAACTCAAGCCATTTCTCATGATTCTGGTCATGTTGCCTTTCTGGATCAGTTTTATTATCCGTACATTGAGTTGGATTAACATTCTGGGCGATTCCGGACTCATCAATCATGTACTTATGAAAATGGGGTTCATTCACGAACCCCTGGCCATGCTTTATAATGAAGGCGCCGTGATAATGGGGCTTTTACAATATCTTCTGCCGTTTATGATCTTAAATATCTATGTCAGCCTTGATGGTATAGACAAAAGTCTAACCGAGGCGGCAAAAAGTCTTGGGTGCACCGAATGGCAGGCGTTTAAAGAAATAACACTCCCCTTGAGCCTGCCGGGTGTCAGTGCAGGGTGCCTTCTGGTATTTGTTTTAACCTGCGGTACCTATCTGCCGCCGATGATCCTGGGCGGTCCCGGCAATGAGATGATCGCAAATCTAATTTTCAAAAGGATCATCGGCACCCTGGACTGGCCGTTTGGCTCTGCCATCAGTACGATTCTGATGATCCTGCTGGTGATTATTGTGTACACCTATAACCGGTATATGGGAATCGGCCAGATATTCAAGGCATTAAGCACGGATTAGCCATTTGAACAGAAATTGGGAATGCATATGAAAAAAATAATTTCAGGATGGACGTTAATCAAAATTTATACGCTTCTGGTGTATGTTTGGATGTTTGCTCCCATAATTGCCGTGGTGATACTGGCATTTAATCCCCATCAGTTCGGGTCTTTTCCCATGGAGGGCTTCAGTTTTAAATGGTTTGTAAAGCTGTCGCACAACTCTTCCATTCTGGCGGCGTTTAAGAATTCCCTGATTTTGGGGTCTTTAACCGCAATTTTTGCAACTGCCATCGGTGTGCCGGCAGCCATGGCGTTTATCCGGTATGATTTTAAGGGCAAAGATTTGATCAACACTCTTTTGATCGCTCCCATCATGATTCCTGAAGTCGTTCTAGGGGTGGCACTGCTGCTATTTATCCGTTGGCTGCAGCAACCCAAGAGTTTCATGTTGCTGCTGATCGGTCATGTGGTACTGACCCTGCCCTATGTTCTGCTCATTGTCCAGGCAAGGCTTGTTGGTATTCGAAAGGAATATGAGGAGGCTGCAATGTCGCTTGGCGCCAGCCCTTTTCAGACATTCAGGGAGATCACCTTTCCCTTGCTTGCACCGGCCATATTTGCTGGGATGCTTTTTTCATTTACCATATCATTCGATGATGTCACGGCAACCCTCTTCTGGGCAACAGCCCAGAACCAGACGGTTCCGGTTAAAATATTCGGTATGCTCAGAAATTCCATCAGTCCTGAAATCAATGCCCTGGGCGCTGTCATGATTGTTCTGACTGTTTCAACACCGCTTCTTGCAGGATTTATATCCAGACGGTTCGCTAAAGGGAAAGGCAAATAATTAATCTCGAAACCATATTTGAATTTTAAAAAAGAAGGAGGAAAAAAATGGCCAATGATCTGGGGGAAAGACTTGACAATGTATATGAAAGTTACAAAGAAGGTAAAATTTCCAGGCGTGACTTTGTCAAATATTTGGGAATTTCAGGTGCTGCATTAGGGCTTGTTGGCGGACCCTTTGGTATGATTCGACAGGCCATGGCGGCAAAGTCAATACGGTTTGATGGATGGGGCGGAACCGTTTCAGAAGCATTTAGAAAATATGCGTTCAAACCCTTTACCGATGCCACCGGGATAAAGGTCATTGATGGAGAGTTCGGAAATGCCGACTCTTATTTGACAAGAGTGAAGGCATCCTATCCGCCGGGTGGGGAGTATAACCTGGCCCATTTAAGCGGTGTGTTTGACTATAAAAGATATGTGGATTTGGGGTTTGATGTGGTTTTGGACGAAGATAAAATTCCAAATTTAAAAACAGTCATGCCGGCAATCATGAAACCCTACAGGGCCATAACCAATGGTAAGCTTTCAGCCGTTCCCTATGATTACGGCCTGACCACCATTGCCTATAATTCAAAATTTATTTCAGATGACAAAGCCAAAAAAATGGGTGCGGCACTTCTATGGGACAAGGATCTTAAAGGCAAGTTGGGTTCCTGGACAGACTGGCGAACCAATATCTGGTATGCATCCTTGAAAACCGGTCAAAATCCCAATGATATTAAAGATATTAAAGCCGTATGGTCCGCCTTAAAGGAGCAGCGTGGTTTGATTAAGAAATATTGGGGATCCGGTGCTGAGCAGATGAGTCTTCTGGCCAATGAAGAGGTATATGCGTCCATTGTGTGGTCAGGAAGGGTAAAAACATTGCAGAACCAGGGCCATACCCATTTAAAACTTCTCATACCGGAAAATGCGTTTTCCTGGCAGGAATGTATTTTTGTTATGAAAGGAACTGATCTTTCTGCAGCCCATAAATTATTGAACTACATGCTGGCACCTGAATGTGCCTTTGCCATAGCCTCGGGGCAGAGTTATCCGCCAAGTTTAGATCCCAGAAAGGTGACCGTGCCTGGAGCCGTCGCCGGCCTTCCAGGCTTTGATGCCACCGGAACCCTTAATGGATATCTTTTTGCAGATCCGGGATACTGGAATACCCACCAGCTGGACTGGGCAGAAAAATGGGACCGGATAATGGCAGGAAGGTGATAAAAACCAGCAGCTTTAAGCGCTTTCAAACAATAAGCGCTTAAAGCGCATTTCCGACTATTTGGGGGATATTTATTTTGAATCAGGAAAAAGACCCGGCTTTTGTAAAGTTTAAGGGAATTGAAAAGCGTTTTGGGAAGGTTGTTGCGGTAAAAAAGATGGATCTTGCCATATCCGAAGGTTCTCTGGTTACACTTCTGGGCCCTTCCGGATGCGGGAAAACAACCCTTTTAAGAATGCTTGCAGGCCTGGAAACACCTACCCAGGGAGATATTTTTATCAAGGGAAAACGAATTAATGATACACCAATTCACAAACGGAACCTTGGAATGATATTTCAGAATTATGCGCTTTTTCCCCATAAAACCATTTTTGATAATGTTGCCTTTGGGTTGAAATACAGGAGTGCTTCAAAGGAGATTATTAAGGAAAAGGTTGAAAAAGCTTTGGAAACAGTGAGGCTTCCCGGGGTTGGAAACCGAATGCCATCCCAGCTTTCCGGTGGACAGCAGCAGCGGATTGCCCTTGCAAGG
>JAAEMC010000159.1 GCA_024225895.1 Desulfobacteraceae bacterium
ATTGTTGCACTGTGTTTGTCTGAGAATGCCCAGGTAACTTCTGCCCAGACCATTGCCCGGTTCATAAAATCCAATTTCCCCAAAATCATACTGGCCGTTCTTAAGGACGATAAGATTGATGCTGCTTTTAATTTTTTCAGTGATCATGTTTTTTCATTAAAAGCATTGGATCAATTTATGCGCCTGGCAGGCACTTTGACTAAAAAAGCGTCACCATGGCCGGTTATTCCGGATTTTGAAGGGCTGCCGCTAACACAATACCTGGTCCCGGAACTTGTTATTCCGCTTGGAGTTATCAATGCCAGGGAGTCTTATATGGGTAACACACAGGTATTGAATTCTGTGATGTCCCATATCTCAGGTACTTTAGGGGCCAAGGCATTTTCAATTCAAGACAGGGCAATTGATCTGAACCATCTGAAGGATATGATAGGATTCCCGGATAAAAAAGGAATTTTTTCCCTGTACAATGGATTGTCTGCAACACATTCATACAAGGACAAATTTGATTATCAATCCTCTTGGCAAAAAGGATTGCGGCTCATTAACTGGCATATCTCAAAAACTATACCCAAGATCAATGCACTGTATGGCTTTTCAAAAGAGGGAATCTGGAATCACTTGATCCTGCCCGACAAAATGGATAACCAATCAAAAAACCAAATCGGATCTATGATATCGATCAGTCCCAATATTGCCCATTCCTTTGAAAACAAGATCCACTGGGATGAAACCAGTGCAGCTAAATACGAGATTGACCCTTGTTTACAACCATATTCAAAGGTGACAAATCTGCCGGGCAAACCCTTGTGGCAAATCCTTGAAGACCCGGCCATGCGGCTGCTTTACCTGAATTTTCACGGAAAAAGGAAATTGTTTTGTCAGCGGGTTCAAGAAAAGCACAGATCAATCTTTTCCCTTGGCAGTAATCTCTCATTTTATTTTAAAGCACCAAAAGATCTGCCCCAAGGTTTTTTGGATGAAATTATAAAAATGGTAGATGCCGGTGGATCGGTTGCCCTGAAATGGGTAAGATATAACTTGGAAAGAGCCTATTTAATCGCCTATGCCGTGGAAAATGGTGTCATTGTAGGAAATTCCAGTCTGAAATTCCCGCGCCAAGAATTTATTGATCGGGTAAAAAAAAATACAGGCCTTGATTTTACAAATCACCTTGAAAGAGGGTATACATCGGTCAGGCCCGAATACAGAGCCCTTGGTATCGGGAAAAAACTATTAGAAGGTCTGACCCAAAGAGCAAAAGAGTATAAAATTTTTTCAGTCATCAGTGAAGACAACCTGGCCACTCAGAAGATTGCCATTCGCAACAAAACCAGGAAGGTGGCAACCTATTACAGCGAGATCATGGGAAAAGAAGTGGGATTATGGATGCCGGAATGGATGATAGACAAACAGGACAGCTAACATGAATATCGGTATCTTAACCATCAATAATTTTGAGTTTCACCCCAATATGCGCTTAAAAGAGGCTGCTAAAGAATACGGGCATACCATCACCCTTCTTAATCCCTATGACATGGTCGCAGGTATAAAAAACGGCATATTTTCTTTTGATATAAGCCATACAAAAGAAAAAATAGATATCATCCTGCCCAGGCAGGGAGCTCCCATGGGAGAGTATGGTCTTGTCCTTCTCCGGCAGTTCAAGCGCCTGGGTATCCCCCTGGTTAACGGGCTTGAAGGGGTCACCTTGACACGGAACCAGTACATGACTTTACAGGCCTTGTCATCGGTTCATATTCCGGTACCAGATACTATTTTTATAACTGATCCAAAAGGCTTTTTCCGGGCAGTTGACCATTTAGGCGGGTATCCCGTAATCATAAAACAGGTAGATGGTATGGGCGGAACAGGGGTGATAAAAGCAGATGCAAAGAATCATTTTCCCAACAAAATAAAGGCCCTTTTACAGGCCAAAAAGGGCTTGGTCATCCAAAAATTTATTCCCCCTGAAGGAAGAAAAGACTTTCGTATACTTGTGATCGAAAGGCAGGTAGTTGGGGCCATGTCTCTTGTTCCAACCGGCAATGAATTTAGAACCAACATCAATCAAAACGGTGTAGCCCGGAAGGCAGACCTTGATCCGGAACTCGTCAATCTGGCTTTAAATTGTACAAAGGCCTGCAAACTTGATATAGCTGGAATTGATCTTGTGGTAGGAAAAGACGGCACCCCAATGGTTCTTGAAGTTAATTATTCGCCAGGATTCAAAGGCCTGGAAAAAGCCACCGGACTGGATATCGCAGGATTAATCATGGCATTTATCACCTCTACATACGCAAGGAAGCAAAAACATAAATGAAAATATCTGATTTTAATCTCAGCCAAGATAATGCTTTTATTCAGGCCAGTGCCCAGGTCTCTTTTGAAGACTGTGACCAGCCGCCAAAAAAGATCTATATTAAAACCCCATTACAATTTAAAAACAAGTTCCATGTC
>JAAEMC010000160.1 GCA_024225895.1 Desulfobacteraceae bacterium
TGGCCCTTATGCCATTATAAAATCTGATGTCAGCATCGGCTCCGGTACAACTATTGGCCCTTACACTATAATTGACAATTATGTGACCGTGGGTCCGGATTGCCAGATTTTTCAATACGACTCCATTGGCGGGGCACCACAGGATCTTAAGTTTCACGGAGAGAAAACCTATTTAAAAATTGGCAGGGGAACTGTTATCCGAGAGTTTGTAACCATCAACAGGGGCACTGAAAACGGCGGCGGATTTACAGAAGTGGGAGAAGACAATTATTTGATGGCCTATACCCATATTGCCCATGATTGCAAAACCGGCAGTAAAGTGATTTTAGCAAATAATTCCACCCTTGCCGGACATATTGAATTGGGCAATAATGTGACCATCGGGGGACTTGTCGCTATTCACCAGTTTGTAAAAATTGGCGATTTTGCCTATATCGGCGGAAAATCAGCTGTGGTAAAGGATATCCCGCCCTATGTTATTGCAGCAGGAGACAGGGCCAGGCTCCACGGCTTAAACAATGTAGGACTCAAAAGAAGCAATTTCTTGCAGCCAACCATTAAAGAGTTAAAAAAAGCATATCGTATAGTTTTCAGGATCGGTTTGACTGTTACTCAAGCTTCTGAAAGAGTAAAAGCTGAAGTAGATCAGATTCCTGAAGTTATTAATTTTATGAATTTTATCCAGGAATCCAACAGGGGCGTTACTAGATAGATAATGAATATAGGACTAATAGCCGGCGGGGGACAATTTCCCATTCTCTTTTCACAAAGGGCCGTACAAAAGGGGCTGAAGGTCTTTGCCACTGCGTTTGTCAACGAGGCTGACCAGCAGCTTGAAGAATATGTTCAAGCAATTCAATGGCAACATCTTGGCCAGTTATCCAAACTCATCAAATTTTTCAAAGAAAATGACGTTTCTCAGGCCGTAATGCTTGGAAGCGTGAAAAAGACCAATATTTTTAAAGATATAAAACCGGATTTAAAAGCATTAGGTTTTATTGCCAAAACAGGCATCACCCATGATGATTCCATATTGTCTTCTTTTGCAGATTTATTGAGTCAAAACGGAATTGAAGTCAAACCATCCACCTTTTTGCTGCCGGAGTTGATTTGTAAAAAGGGATGCTGGACCAAACGAAAACCAGATAAGGCCGAAAAAAAAGACATTGCCTGTGGATGGAAGCTTGCAAAAGAGATCGGAAAACTCGATATCGGGCAATGTATCGTAATCAGCAATGGGACAGTTCTTGCTGTTGAGGCCATAGACGGGACCGATTCAACCATCAAAAGAGGAGGGGCGCTATCCCTTTCCAACGGTGCTGTGGTGGTGAAACTTTCCAAACCAGGCCAAGATCTTCGATTCGATCTTCCATCAACCGGCAGCCAGACCATTTTATCCATGAAGGAATCCGGTGCAACCGTCCTGGCCATCGAAGCAGGGAAAACCATAACCTTTGATAAAAAAGAAATGATTGCCCTGGCTGATCAACATAAGATTTGCATTATTGCGTTAAATTCAGATGATATGAAATGAGTGCCTCGCTAAAACACAAGCATATTATGGTCCTTGCAGGTGAACCTTCCGGGGACCAGCATGCTGCCGGGTTGATCAAAGAAATAAAGAAAATGGATTCAAAGATCACCTTTTCCGGTATTGGCGGGCCGTTAATGCAAAAACAAGATGTGGATCTTTTCTTTCATATTGACAAGCTTTCCGTTATGGGACTGGTAGAAGTGATCCTTCAAATTCAGCATGTCAAAGATGCTTTTTCCAAATTTCGAAACCAGTTGAAATTAAGACAGCCGGATATGATCATCCTGGTGGATTACCCGGGATTTAATCTGAAAGCTGCTCAGTTTGCCAAATCAAATTATGATGTAAAGATCTTTTACTATATCACTCCCAAGGTATGGGCATGGAACCGGTCCAGACTTACGAAAATTAGAAAAGTTGTTGATCATGCGGCCGTGATTCTCCCCTTCGAAGAAAAATTGTATAAAAAATATAAGATCCCTTCAACTTACGTTGGGCACCCCTTGATAGACGGCTATCCTGAACTGGGGATGCCGCAATCCGGCCTGCAGGGCAGCAACGAAGAAATAAAAAAAGAGAAATTGGAAATAGGATTGCTGCCCGGATCACGGAAAACTGAGATTAAAATGCTTTTACGTCCCATGTTGGAGGCTGCCCAGAAAATATTTCATCAAAACAATAAAACATCGTTTTTGGTTTCCTGTGCCCCATCCGTTGATATTCGAAGGATTGAATCCATAGTAGGCAACTATAATTCTGAGAAGCTTTTCACAATTGTCAAAGGAACTCCGCAAAAGATTTTTCACAAAGCCGATCTGCTGATTGCCGCATCTGGTACTGTCACCCTGGAAGCTGCCCTTTGCTGCGTGCCGACTATTATTGTTTATAAAATGTCCGCTATTACTGCTTTTGCGGCAAGAGCTGTGATTCGTGTAAAATATGTCGGTCTTGCCAATTTAATCGCCGGCCGTGAATTGATGCCGGAACTGCTCCAGGAAAATGCCACTCCCGAAAAAATAAGCCGGACAGCCTTTTCAATGATTAAAAATCTTGCCCTGCATCAGGATCGTCTACGCGCTGTCCGCAAAATCCTTGGTCCGGGCGGTGCTGCAAAAAAAGCAGGCAAAA
>JAAEMC010000161.1 GCA_024225895.1 Desulfobacteraceae bacterium
ATTTTTTTAAGGGCTTTAGAAGGGGTGTCTGCATTCAGCGTAACCTCTTTTATGTTGGAGAAATAAAAAAGGCCGATAAGATGGGATAGGTTGTATCCTACTGTGGCTAAAAAGAGGATAAGTACAATGAAAAACGCTGTCCATTTTTTTAGTTTTGATGTCACCTCCGGCAGTCTGGTTAAAAAGTTGAATTTTCTAAAATTGGTAAAAACGGCTGAGACGGCAAATCCCATAACAAAAAAGAACCACAGTCCATTGGCACCGATATGGGTGTTAAAGTCTGTGAAGCTGTGGAGCAGCATGGCAAGTATGGATGTGATGCTGCCCATATAAAGATAGATGGCAATGGCCTGCTTTCGTTTTGAAAATTGGGTATAGGTTCTATAAATGAAAACAATAAAAAACAAGGCTAAAAGTGTAAATGCTATGATACCGCCTTCTGAAATCAACTCCATATAATCATTATGGGCATGGGTTAAAGTATGCGGGGCTTTTAAGGTTCGATAGCTGGGATAAGTATGAATAAACGTGCCAAATCCAGACCCTGCAATTTTATAGTCATCCAGCATTTTTTTGCTGTCCTGCCAAAAATCAAACCGTGTTTCATGGATAATGCCCTGGGCATTTTTAAGCTTTGCAAACCGTTCAAATATCTGGTCCCACCCGAACCAGCCAATGCAAAGTGCCGTCATCATGATCACGCCGACAATCATGATGGTATTGCCTTTGCTTACATTGCGTCTGATCAGTAAAAATGTGAACAGAATAAGGGAGAAAAATGTGCAGATCATAGCGCTTCTGGAAAGACTGACAAAAATTGAAGTGATGATCAACAGAGCTGCGGTCCCGATAAGTATATGGATGTTGGCTTTTTCATGACTTAAAATTTCAGCAACCCCTTTAAAAAGAGATGTGTTTTTAATCCGCGGGCGGTAAAAGAAAAATAATGCCAGTACAATGGGAAATATCATTTCCATGAGTCCGGCATAATGATTATGGTTTATATAGGGTCCAACAATGATTGAATTGTTGGGGGAATGCCTGAACCAAAGTGCCATATGATCTGTCAGATAAAACTGGAGAATGGAGGAAAAAGCCAGAAGCCCTCCAAATAGGGTAATAATAAGCGCAGTGTTTCTTAAAAGAACTTTGTCCTTTAAATGCTGTACCGTCAGAACATAGAACATCACATAAGTTGAATATCTGAAAAATTCAGACAAGGTGGCCTTGGAATTCAATGACAGGGTCATGGTTTGAACATTGGTAAAGATATTGGTGTTCAGTTGAATATCATAGGCAGTCGGGGATAAAAATTTTACAACTTCCGGAGGCAGGGGAATCAATTGGAAAAGAACGTAGGATAATAGGAGTATTAAGGGAATGATCCCGGGCACCTTATAGAGTTCATCATCTTTTCGGATAACGGACAGAAAAAACAGCAAAAGAGCAAAGGCCGTGAGGATTTCCATGATGGCATAGGACCAGGGTTCGACTGTTCCAAACGCCAGTGGCGTAAAAATAATTAGAAAAATAAATATGAATTTTGAAATTACCTGGCTCATTTTTTATTTATCAGATGCATAATAGTAATCACCATAATTATAATAATAGCCGCTTTTTTTAGCACTAAATCGATTTAATACAAAACCTGTGATGGGAGCAGAAACCTCATTTAATTGTTTGACGCCTACTTTCAGCATGTCATGGGTAGTTTTCCCGGTCCATGCAACAATGATGATCCCATCCACGTTTTTACTGTAAAGAATAGTGTCTGTAACGCTGCTTAAAGGTGGTGTGTCTATTAGTATCATATCATACTCGGCAGCAAATTGGAGTACCAATCCCTGGAGCCTGGGAGAACTCAAAAGTTCAGACGGATTAGGCGGTATTGGACCGGAAGTAATTACATCCAGGTGGTCGGAATAAGGCTTGACAATCGCGTGACTGTCTTGGCTTACTCCGGCCAGTAACGAGCTTAAGCCCTCATGGTTTTCAATACTGAAATTTTGATGCTGGACAGGCCGCCTCATATCTCCGTCAATCAAAAGTACCTTTTTATCAGCATCTGAAATCGCAGCAGCCAGGCAGGCGCAAACCGATGATTTGCCTTCGCCCGGAGAAATACTGGTGACCAGCATTATTTTCGGTGGATTATCCGCAGATCCTAAAAATATGGATGTCCGAAGTCCTTTAAAACTCTCTGCAGTGATTGATGTGGGATCATTTAATATAGATTCTACAATGGATATTTTTTTCTTTTTAAAGGTATCAATAGTGCCGATGACGGGAATATTAAACCTATCTTCTATGTCTTCCGGCATCTTAACCGTATTGTCCAGGTATTCAAAAAAGAATGCAACACCTATTCCGCCCAAAAGGCCCAAAATGATGCCCAGAAGGATATTCCTTTTTTTGCGGGGCTCAGTGGGAGACATCGGAAGACGGCCCTTTTGAATCACCCAGACATTTACGGACTGACTTTTTTCAGAAAGTCCTTTTTCTTTTAGTGTTTTGATCAGTGCGTCGTACAGATACCGGTTGGTGTCTACATTTCGGGTTAATATGCTGAGCTGAATGGATTTTTCTCCCAGTCTTGCAGCCTTAAATTTTGTTTGTTCCAATAGTTCTCTTAAATCACGTTCATTGGATTTGGCCAGTTCATATTCATTTTTAATGGTTTGAACAGCTTTCTCCAGTTCTTTATATTTTTTTTCTTTCAGGCCTTTAAGTTCATTATTGGCACTGATCATTCGCGGATGTTTTGGTCCGTATTTTTTGGAAAGGTCGGACATTTTCTGTTCAGAGCGCATGATCTGCCGGTTTATGGAATCAACCGAGGCATTATCAACAATGACCGGTAAAGTCTCAAGATACTCTTTTTTAACATTTTTAACCTGGTTGTAAACAGCGGCCATTTCTTTTCTTTCAGTTTCCGCCCGTGTCAGTTTTAATGAAAGCTCGGACAGTCTTTCCGGCAGAATGGTAAGCCGGTCTTCAACTGTGACAATGTCATGTTTTCTTTTGTATTCATGGAGGTTTTTTTCAGAATCTTCGAGCTTTGTTCTCTGGCCTTCAGCCTTTTTTCGCATCCAGCCGATGCTGTATTCAGAGATCTGCATTTGCATATCTAAAAGTTCATCAATATAAGCCTGGGCAACTGAATTGACGATTTTCATGGCAAGGGCTGGATTGGGAGAATAATAGCTGATTGTAATTATTCGTGAGTTTGCTACGGGATTAACGGAAATACCACCGGCAATAGTATCAGCTAATATCTGGGTTCTGTCAATTTCTTCGGTATTTTCACTGGGTATGTTTTGCTTGATAACATCTTTTTCCTCTTCTTCCGAAGAGAGTAATTTATCAATTCCAATCATCTCTTTGAATTGAATATAAATATTATAAAACCATTGCTGTATTGAGTTTATTATGGAGGTATTCCCCTTTTCTTCTTCAAACATGGAAGTATACAATTTTTTAGCACCAATATTTTCAACTACCTTTTCAGCAACCGCCGTACTTCTGATCAACTGGTATTGGGTCTGGAGAAATTCGGGGTCATATGAAGCATAGCTATATGTCTCTGTAAAGGATTCAGATGTGTTTTTTTCGATCATCACCTTAGTGGATGACTTGTAAATGGGTGTAGCCGTATATGTGGCAATCACAACGAGCATCAAGGTCAATACAAAGAAAGTGAAAATCGAGCCCTTTCGTTTGAATGCGATTTGGAGGTAATCTCTTAAATGTATTTCTTTTTCAATCATGCTTAGAAAAAACTTTCAGGAACAACAATCACGTCATCCGGGAGAATGGGTTTATCCATAGCTACATTTTTATAAATCACTTTTTCTCCGGTTTTTAAAATCCGGATGATTTGAACTTTTCCTTTTGCTGCAATTTGTGAAAATCCGCCTGCAGTGGTTATGGCTTTGATTACCGTAATGCCCGGTTCGTATTTGTAGGCATTTGGTTTATCAACTTCACCCGATACATAGTAAGTTTTGGCTTTTGAAATATAGATACTATCATTATCTTGTATGACTAAATTTAAAGAAGTGTCTCCCTGCTGAATCAGTTTTTCAAGATCCAGCGTTATCCGGTCTGCGTGCTTTCCGTCCTTTGTCTTGAATCCGTTTGCCCTTTTTATGATGGCATAACTGCCGGCATTGCCTGTCAGGCCTCCTGCCTTTGAAATAAATTGCAGCAATGTAATCCTGCCGATCAGTTCATATTGCCCTGGTTTGCTTATCTGGCCCAGAATGATGGCCTTTTTGCTTCTGTATTCACTGATGAATACATCCACCTGGGGGCTGATCAGGTAACCGTCAGATAGCAATTCCTCTATTTTTATGGCAACTTTTGACACGGTCATATCTTTAACCTTGATTTCGCCCACCAAAGGTACACGAATGGTGTAATTGTCCGTTACCCTGGCTCTTGTGGAGAGGTCGTCATTCTCATAGACTTTGATATTGAGAATATCCCCCGGTCCCACTGTGTATTCCTGGGCCTGAACCAACACAGGCAGAAATAGTAATAAAAGCAGGATTTTTTTAATACAAGAATGATTCATTTTTATAAAAATAGTGTTGCCCGGAAAAAGATTTCATTGATTTCGTTTTCATAAACAATAATGTTGGATTCATTTAATGTATAATAATATCCTAGGTCAAAAATCAACCAATTTTTTG
>JAAEMC010000162.1 GCA_024225895.1 Desulfobacteraceae bacterium
ATGGTGATTACTCCAGTTCAATCGGTGTCGGTTTTTATGTTCGAAATGGAAAAATAATAGGACGGGTTCGTGAAGCAATGATTACCGGGAATGTTTATAATATGTTTAAAAATATTATGGCCATAGAAAATAAAGTTCATTCCGGCTTCAATGTGTACCCGCGAATACTTTTTAACAATGTAAGCATAACTGGAAAATAAAGAAAATTATGCTTGTGTATTGATTGGAAAGGTGTCTTTCAAACGACAAACATAACAAGCAATCAAAATGCATACAGCATCTGATATGGAAGCGGACAACATCATTAACATCCCAACAAAGACACCATTTAAACCAGAAAAATATTTTACGATCACAATACCGGTAACAAGGAGACTAGCCAATCGAAAAAAGCCGGACAACCCTATGGCTAAGGTTTTTTTATCTTTTACGAAAAGGCCTTCAAAAAAACTTCTGAGTCCTAGTAAAATCGGGAAGCAAAGCAGTAGCACGATTGCTTGTTTCGACCATTCCAGTGCCGTACCGGAAAGATTAAATATCCTTACCAGAATGAAATAGTCTGCATCAGTTACGATAATCGTAAAAATAACGGTTGTTAAGGCCAGCACCAAAGCAATACCAAACCATTTCAAATTCTTCATTGTTAAGCGGTCACCCATAACAAGGACCACGGTTACCAATGGGAAAAGTGGAGAAGTCAGAAAGATGTTAAGGGATCTCAAAATGGCGAATCCTGCCAAACCGGCCTCATTGTTGGGTGTAAAACCAATAAAATAGTTAATTAGTGAAAACGAACTTGTCCAGGCCAGACTGGATGCCCAAAGCGGAATACTGAACTTTGCAATATACATATTCGTCAACTTGAAATCATAATTTTTCACCGAAGTTGGCATTGAAAATTTCCTCAAGCCCCGTGTTCGACTATTTAAGAAAATTACCTCAAAAAAATTAGCCAGAGAAAACGATAGACCTGATGCCATGCAAGGATTGTAAGGGAAAATGTCCACTAGGACTATGAGTAAACCCAGGGCAGTTATCATTCTAACCGAAGTTGCCATGATTGTGTTAATCGTTTTTTTGTATACAGTTGTCAGGCTCTGAAGAGCGCACCGGAATGCCATTAAAACAGGCAGTGGCGCACTCCAGAGCATCCACTCTTTCGCATGAATTACAGTTTCCTTGTGAACCTTAAGAATATTGTCGAAAATGGAATCCCCGATGCCAGTCGTGGCTATTGTAACAAAAGTAATGGTGCCTATAATGCTGAAACAAAGATAAAATTTTAAAATTTTATACAAAGATTTCCGATCAGTGAGGTGTGCTTGATACACTTTTAAGCTGGTAAAAATAATGGCATTGAAAATGATTGTAATCGAAAAAGAAGCGGCAAAAGCTGCCAATGCGCGTTCAGGATTATAAGCCCTGCTGACACCAAAGTTTAAAAACGGTGCTGTAAGATTAATAACTGCCTGATTTAGAAAAAGCGGGAAATAGAAATAAAATATTTCTTGATAACTGTATTTTCTTTCTGGCGCGTTCACCAGAAGGATTATAGAGACCAGATCTTTTTTTATCAACCACTTTGCAAGTTTATGAAAAAAGAATGGACATGATTTTGTGGAATTATATTATTCGCTGGCAATTTATTTTTTAGAATAAGGCAATATGCTATTTATAAGACCAAAACTGTGAACATTTGTTCGACATCCCATTTGGGCGTCTAATTGGATATCGTGCTTTATCGCAATGTGTCCCTAAATTAGGCTGAAACGAGTGTCAAATATTGTCACATCACATTCCGGTTTTGGCGAATACTGCGAAAAAACTATTGGCATATCAGCCTTCTATTAGTATATTTAACCTATTTTAAATCTGAATAGCCAACAGTGTTAAAAAATCATCTCATTATAGAGAAGGCAAAATGAGTTATGAAATCACATGTTTTATTAAAAATAATCATAGTTTACCTAATTATCCTCAACACATTTCATATCTCCAACGCAATTGCAAAACAACAATCCAAAGAACTTAAGAAGATCAGCAATCCATCTTCCGACAATATACTCAGGTTTGCAGTTCACACATCAAAAATAGGGAGTTTTGATCCGCATTTTGCAAAGGGATCCCAGGATTTTACCGTCGCAGATATGATATTCAACGGCCTGCTCAGATATGTTCCCGGAAAAGCCCCCATGCTTGAACCGGATATTGCGCTGAAAATCCCTGAATTCAAGATTGAAAATGGAAAACAAATATGGACCATCCATTTGCGAAAAGGCATCATGTTTCATCCAGGCCCAAAAACAGTGGCATATGAATTAACATCTGATGATGTTATTTTCTCCCTTCAAAAAGCTGCTGACCCAAAGCGAAGTTCTTATGCCAATGAATATACAGGCATGGAATATAAAAAGATAAATGACTATACCCTTGAAATCATTGTATCAAAACCCGTTTCGCCGCTCTTTTTCTTACCTAAAATTACGAATTGTAGAAGTGGCAGTATCTTCAGTAAAAAGGCAATTGAAGCACTTGGCTATGAAAACTATAAAGAGCACCCCATTGGAACCGGACCTTTTATGTTTGAAAGTTACCAACCCGGAGAAAAACTTATTTTAAAAGCCAATGATAGTTATTTTCGAGGCAAACCTTTGGTTAGCGGGGTTCATATCCACTTTATCCCGGATGATAAAAAACGGGAAGCCGCATTTAAAAACGGGACTCTTGATGCAAGCATCGGTGTCGGAGAACCCGGATGGATAGAAATGATTGAAAAAGAACCCAAAACCATAATAGATGTATTTTCAGTCGATTATATCGGTTTGTTTCATTTTAATACATCAACAAAGCCCATGGATGACATCCGGGTTAGAAAGGCAATTTGCCATGCCCTTGACAGGGATGCTTTCTTATCAACCACGAGCAAAAGACTGGTAAAAAAGGTATATGCACCAATGCCATCCGGCTTTTTACCCGGCGGTATTGATAATGACAAAGTCCAAAAGCTTGGTTTGTTCTTTGAAAGAGACCTTGCAAAAGCAAAAAAACTATTAGCCCAAGCCGGCTATGCCAACGGATTTTCTCTGAATTTAATCTCCTCGGAAAAGAGAGTATATCGTAAAAGCTATCAAATCCTGAAAAGGCAGTTGAGTCAAATCGGAATAGAGATAAACCTTACCATCGTTACCCATTCAAA
Source organism: Desulfobacteraceae bacterium (assembly GCA_024225895.1). Taxonomy (GTDB): domain Bacteria; phylum Desulfobacterota; class Desulfobacteria; order Desulfobacterales; family Desulfobacteraceae; genus JAAEMC01. The sequence goes on from JAAEMC010000162.1 coordinate 3,197, forward strand.
AATGCATAAACTTGTTCGGCAGAATGCGAATCCTATCGTGTTATACTTCACATTCAGACCGGATCCGAACAGTTATTTGCGCGAATTCTTCCACTCAGATTCCATTGTGGGTTCAGGGAAAAAGCCACGCACGAATTTCTCCCATTATACTAAAGCAGACAAACTCCTTGATGATGCCAGATATGAAATTGATCCTCTAAAGCAAGTCAATCTATGGCACCAGGCCCAGATAAAAATCTTAAACGATCATATGGTCTACCCGCTTTTTCTCATCAACCAGATCTGCGTCCGGCGTGACTATGTTGATTATGGGCATGAACTTGTTACAACCCTTACCGGATATCCGCAATTTACTGAAAAGGTGAGACTGAAAAAGGACTTTAAATAGTGCCTGACGGCAGGCGCATGTATTATTTGATTTTCAGGTTCAAAAAGAAGATAATTTGTTTTTATTTCTAATCACTACTCAATAGTTCATAGGCTTCAAAAAGTTCATATGGATTCTCTGGTATGAGGATACCACAATCGAATTTCATTCAGCCTATCCTGCCCTGCTTTGGAGTACCTGGGTCGCCGTATCGAGAATTCCCTCGGGAAAACCGACAATGGGAAATACCAAAAGGAAACCCACAAGCCAGAGCAGCAGCATGGATAAAATGAACAGTCCAAAACCGTATTTTACAAAATCAATGGTTTGAATGACCCGCTCTCCTGTATCCGGATATGTTCCCAGAGCAAATGTCAGTGCATTGGTGGGGGAACCCACCACAAGGAAATGGGCAAAAGAAGATGCCAATGCGACGGCCAGGCCACTGGCCCAAGGCTCGCCAGGGATCTGGGTCATAATCCCCATTGGAACGACAATGGGCCCGATCAGCGGTACAAGGGGCCATCCATATTTCATCCAGCCGCTGTAGGAAATTGGTATGCCGTATTCGGTGAATATTCCCATCATAATGACGTTTCGCCCTCCTGCGGAAGGGGTGCCGCCCCCCCCCATATTAAGGCTGAAACAAAGGGAAAACAGCAGGAACCTGGCAAGGGCCGGATCGTGAACAATCTTGCCTTTCGGGCTGTTGGCCTCTACAGCCCCATAGTAGACGGCCATCTAATCAGGTAACTTCATGCATGATTTTTGAATATCATGATAAAGCCCTTTACATTTGATTAGGTTGTATTCAAAAGAATAAAATTTATTAGCCAAATTAATGACATATAAAATTAATTAATTTTACTTCTTAAGCTGTTGATCCTAATATCCACCGTAATTATAATAAAACATTTTACCCAATTTTAAATATGATTATACCATTGATAAAAGGATTTGGAACCGGCTGCGGACTGATAATAGCCATTGGAGCGCAAAATGCCTTTGTCCTCAACCAGGGAGTAAAAAAAAACCATTATGTTGTTGTACCGCTTATTTGCGCACTCTGTGATGCGCTCTTGATCGCCATAGGTGTCACTGGAGTGGGAACGGTCATTGCATCCAGCAGGAGTCTTTCTCTATTTGCCGGTATTGGAGGGGCATTGTTCCTTTTTTTCTACGGCTGTATCTCTTTTCGATCAGCTGTTCAAGGTGGCAGTCTTTCATCTGATTCAAAAGCACAAACATCTTTAAAAACTGTAATACTCACCACCCTGGCCGTGACACTGTTAAATCCACATGTTTATATTGACACTGTAATTTTAATGGGAAGTCTTTCCGGGCAATTTGAGCATCTGGGACGAATATGGTTTGGCGCCGGTGCAGCCTTGGCGTCATTTGTTTGGTTTTTCTCATTGAGCCTTGGCAGCAGAATCTTGGCACCCATATTTAAAAAAGAGACTTCCTGGCGAATACTGGATACCCTTGTAGGGATAACCATGTGGGCTATTGCCGTTTCAATTATCACAGGGATTCCCCTATAATTTTTTCACACGGTCCACCACTCCGGAATCAA
>JAAEMC010000163.1 GCA_024225895.1 Desulfobacteraceae bacterium
ATTTTTTTAAGATATCCGTATTGAACCGCCACTACAACTAATTTGATTTTTTGTTTCATCACATCCCTGCCTTTACATGAGGGTTATGGCATGCAGTAAAGCGACCGGTTTCAATTTCCTGAAGCTTGGGTCTTTCCTTGCTGCAAATACTTTTTTTCATTGGACACCTTGGATGAAAATGGCATCCAAAAGGCGGATCCAAAGGAGAAGGGATCTCCCCTTTAATGGGATCAAACTGCATGTGCCGGTTTTCAAGCCTTGGGATCTCTTTGAACAGTGCAAGGGAGTAAGGATGGTACGGCCCGTTAAACAACGCCTCAGTCTCAGCTACTTCCACAACTCTTCCAAGATACATTATTACAATCCGGTCACTGATATGTTCCACCACACCTAAATCATGGCTGATAAAAAGATAGGTTAAATTCATATCATTTTTCAGCTGCATAAAAAGGTTTAACACCTGGGCCTGGATTGACACATCCAAAGCAGCAATGGATTCGTCACAGACAATGAGGTCCGGCTGAACCGCCAGGGCCCTTGCAATGCCGATACGCTGCCTTTGTCCTCCCGAAAACTGATGCGGATACCGGATCATAAAATCCGGGTCCAGACCGCATTTTTCCATGATGCCGCCAATATATTCTGCCATGCCCTTTCTATCCACGATACCATGAACCCTCGGGGCTTCGCCGATGATATCCTTTACCCGTAATCTCGGGTTGAGGGATGCAAAGGGATCCTGAAAAATCATCTGAATTTTAAGTGCTGTCTGTTTTGCCTCTTTTTTGGACATGTTCAAGACATTTTTACCCCTGTAAATGATATCGCCGGCAGTGGGGGTAAGAATACCTGCAACCATCCGGCCCAGGGTGGATTTTCCGCATCCGGATTCCCCCACAAGACCCACCACCTCGCCCTTGGCAATGCTTAAATTTACATCATCCACGGCATTTACCACTTCTTCTGAGATATCAGCTCCAAGCTTCTGGGCGAATTTCTCTATAAAATCAAGGGATTTTACAAATTGTTTGGACAATTTGGATACCTTAAGAATATCAGAGTTGGAATGTGGTTTAAAAGTCATCATCCATTCTTCTTATAGAGGGTTAAAACATCTGAATGACCGCCCAGAAGGCAGGCTTGAAACCTCCGGGGTTTCTTCAAGACATTGTTTTGTGTTAAAATCACACCGTTCCGCAAACAGGCATCCTAGGCCTGTGTTCAGCAAAGAAGGCGTCATTCCACGGATCTGGTGAAGGGGTTCCCCTTTTTTATTCCGGCTGGGAACCGATCCGATCAGCCCCATAGTGTACGGGTGTTTAGGATGATCCAGCACCTCATCCACACTTCCCTGCTCCACTATCTTTCCTGCATACATCACGCAAATCCGGTCGGAAAGTCCTGCAATCACCGTTAAATCATGGGTAATCCAGATGAGCGAAGTACCGTATTCATCACAAAGGTTTTGTACAACATTGATTATCTGGGACTGAATGGTGACATCAAGGGCCGTTGTCGGCTCATCGGCAATAATCAGATCAGGCTTGTTTAAAATGGCAGCGGCAATGGCAACCCGCTGACGCATTCCGCCTGAAAACTGGTGGGGATAAGCCTTTAACCGTTTCTTTGCCGAAGGGATGCCCACAAGCTCCAACGCCTTTTGCGCCCTATCCCTTGCCGCCTTTTTCGATACCTTTTCATGGGCCAGGATGGCCTCGACAAGCTGGGTGTCGATGCGAAGCACAGGATTTAACGTCATCATGGGATCCTGGAAGATCATAGCAATGCGGGCGCCTCGTAACTTGGTGAGTTGCGTTTCCGAAGCTTTTGCAATATCGCTGCCTTTAAAATGAATATGCCCTCCGGTAATTCTGCCCGGCGGGTCCACAAGTCCCAATATTGAAAACCCGGTCACCGATTTTCCTGAACCTGACTCGCCAACCAATCCTAAGACCTCACCCCGGTCCACGTGGAAGCTGACATCATCCACTGCCTTGACAACCCCGTCTTCGGTGAAAAAATAAGTTTTTAAATTATCGATTGCTATTGTATGTTCTGCATCCATCATTTCTGAAGCCTCGGATTTAGGATATCGCGCAAATGATCGCCCACAAGATTAATGCTCACAATAGCCACTAAAAGTGCCATTCCCGGAAAAAAGCTGATCCAGTAACGGCCGCTGAGCATGTATTCAAATCCGTTGGAAATCAAAAGCCCTAAGGAAGGCTCTGTTACCGGAAGACCGATCCCAAGAAATGACAGGGTGGCTTCCAGGGATATGGCCGCTGCCACGCGTACTGTTACCACCACAATCATGGGGGGGATACAATTGGGCAGCAAATGCCGGAACACGATTCTAGTATTGCTCAATGCCAGACAGACAGCGGATTCAATATATTCTTTTTGGGTTTCCACAAGCGCCGTACTTCTGATGGTCCTGGCATAATAGGCCCATTGGACAATGATCAGGGCAATGATGATCTTGTCCACTCCCTGGCCCAGGATGGCCATTAATACAAGGGCGACAAGGATTGCCGGAAAACTTAATTGAAGATCAACCACCCGCATGATAAAGGCATCTGTTTTCCCTCCGAAATAGGCAGAAATCAACCCAAGGGCACTGCCGATGATCAATGCGAAAAAGGCACTCAAGGCCCCAACGCCAAGACTTGTTCGCAAACCATACATGATGCCGCTTAAAATATCCCGGCCCTGGTCATCGGTGCCAAGAATGTAAGGCACCCCGTCCATGTTTGTTTGCCCGGGTTTCAAAAGGCTGTCCATGATATCAAGCTGCGTCAGATCATAAGGATCCTGGGGAGATAAAACCGGAGCCAATACAGCAATAAAAACAATGGCGGCAAAAACAACGAACCCGATCACAGCCATGCGGCTTCTAATGTATTGTTTAAACAACCTTTTTGCAGGACTGCTTTTTTCCATTGGGTTCATGACTTAAAATCCTGTAACCTGACCCGCGGATCCAATACAGAGTACATGATATCCACAAGAAAATTAATCATTACAAACATCAGTGAAATGATCAGAAGGTAGGCCACAATAATGGGCCGGTCCAACACCCCTATGGAATCTATAATCAGTTTTCCCATGCCCGGCCAGGCAAAGACGGTTTCCGTAACAACGGCAAAGGCGATCAGCCCGCCCAGTTCAAGGCCCAGCACCGTGATCACCGGGATCAGGATATTTTTGAGCAGATGGACGCCGATGATGCGGGATTTGGATAATCCCTTGGCCTTTGCAAATTTAATATAATCCATGACCATGCATTCCCGGACCCCGGACCGGGCAAGACGAATGGTCAGCGACAGCTTGAAAAGCGCAAGATTCAAAGCAGGTAAAAACAAATGTTTTAACCCGGAAAGACTTAAAAAACTGATTTGTATCCCCAGGATTTCAACGGTTTCTCCTCTTCCTCCGGAGGGCAGCCAGCCTAAGATCACGGCAAAAAGCATAATCAGCATCAACCCCACCCAGAAGGTGGGAAGACTAAAACCCAAAATGGAACCGCTCATGATTGTCCGGCCGATAATACTCTCACTTTTCAGCCCGGCATACATCCCCAAAGGGATACCCAAAAAAACCGAAAAAAGCATGGCGGAAAAGGCAAGCTCCAGGGTAGCGGGCATACGCTGTAAGATGACTTTTAAGGCGGGCTCATTATAAACAAAGGAAGAACCAAGATCCCCTTTTAATGCATTTTTTAAAAAAATAAAATACTGCTCATACAAAGGTTTATCCAGCCCCAGAGCTTTTGTGGCCCTGTCGATTTCAATCTGATCGGCTTCCGGGCTGATCAAAATATCCACGGGATTTCCAATGGCATAGACACCGACAAAGACAATCACGGACATTGTTAACAAGACAAAAAAACTTTGCCACAGTCTTCGTAAAATAAAAACAATCACATCAAGGTCCTGATTTGGTTCATGGTCTTACTTGTGAA
>JAAEMC010000164.1 GCA_024225895.1 Desulfobacteraceae bacterium
CTTTATTATTGTTTTGATAATTCATTATTTTATTTAAACTCCTTGGGCAATTTATCCTAGTTAAACTATTATTGATAGGATTTTATAGATAGTTTAAGCAAAAATCAGACCATCTAGATTTTTATACACTAAATTGAAACATGATGTTAAAGCACAAATAATTCAGCAAAATAAATCCGTTAGATATATCAAACCCGGATATTTTAATAATTTCCAGGTTAGTTATATCAGGATCAATCCAAGAGATAAAGTTCAGATAAATAAAATATAATTGGTGGGAAAAGTTAGGGAATGATCTTTAATTTGTATCCTGCCAACTTGCCGTATACCATCTTCGGAGGACAACATGGCCGGTGGTGGTAGGGGTGCCTAAGGCAAAGCAGGTGTTGGCAACATTGGTCAGGTAAACATAGCCCACGGTTCCTGCATTGAGCAGCATACCATCAGACCCAAAAGTCACCATATTATTCCGGTAGCTTATAAAATCGCTTGGAAATTTACCTCCGCTGGAGGTTGCATTTCTTGTGGTGCTGCCGCAGCCATAATTTATCCCATAGCCATATGCCCCCAAATCCATGGGTGCCTGGACTGCTGAATCATCTGCCGTGCCAAAAACCGCATCCGGTCCGATATTGATGATTTGATAGCTCCCAGGCGCACCAGGGGTAAATACAATAGAATGCCGGGTATTGGTTTTTACTGCCAGAAGCCTTGCCTTTTGCATGCTTGAATAAAGATCCCGGGCCGCACCCTTAAGTTTTAAATCCGGAAGCTGATTTAAAAAGGAGGGTACTCCAATGGCCGCTGCAATGCTTATGACAGCCAGGCAAACCATTAATTCAACCAAAGTAAATCCTTGATGATGCCTTTTGCGATGTTTCATTCTTATTTCGCCTCACCCTAATTAATTTAATTGTTAGATGAAATCTGAAAAGCCTATACTTTAATGGTATCAGGAAAATGCTGAATCAAAAACTCACCTGATTAAAATGACACATTTATATCTGAAATTGATGGTGGAAAGGGGCGGGATCTATGTGTCCGCCCGTCTGAGGTGTTGCACCATTTTTTACGACGGGCGCACACACAGGTGCGCCCCTACAGATTGCTTTTATAGTTTGGGGGTCAGGGAACCATTCAGGTATTTGTGAACAATGCTGGAAATAAGCGTTTGGTAGGGGATGCCTTCTTCAATTGCTCTGATCTGAATCTGGTGGTAATCTTTCTGGGTCAAGCGCAGATTGATGCGTTTGTCCTTTTTCAATGTATTTCTGGCTGCTGTTATGGCTTTTTCTTTTTCCTGTTCAAAATTTTTTACAGGCTGCCACTCATTTTTCTCAATGGATTCCATTAACTCTTTTTCTTCCGGATCAATCGGTTCAAAAGCTTTTTCGTTTGTTTTCTTCATTATTCCCCCTTAAAACCATATCGTCTTGTAAATTTATGGTTTTGTCAACAAATACCGTAGGGGCGGGACCTGTGTGTCCGCCCGCCTGAGGTGTTGCACCATTTTTTACGACGGGCGCACACACAGGTGCGCCCCTACATTTGGTTCAGGCATAAATTAAAGTTTGGGATGGAGTTCAATCAAAAAGAATTTCACCGGTGGAGGGATTGTAGGTGTATTTTTTTCCATAGGGATTTTCAGGTAATTGGGCAATAATCCCATAAGTTACAAGTTCATCTAAAGGATCCGGGGGCAGGTAAAAAAGTTGTTTGTATGTATCAACCGCCTGGTTTAGTATTTCAACAGCTTTCAGGGTTTGTATACGGTTTTCAATCTCTTTTTTGGAATTATCATCCAGAACTTGGTCATTCAGCATAATGGTTAAAGCATCAATGGAAGTTTGAATCCGCTTTTCCTTAATAGCAAACCGGGTGCCTAAAAGTGCTAATATGACAGCTGCTCCTTTGATTTCAGCTGCTTTCAGAAAGGCATTGGAGGCATTTTCAAAATCCTTTAAAAAATAATAATAATCAAACCCTATATAAGTACCGGGAAAGAAATCATTTGGCCTGTTGTCCCTGGAAATTTTTAGCAGGTCAATGGTTTCTTTAATCTTTTTTCCTTCCCAGGCCAGATGCCCCTGGGCCTGGAGATATGCGCTCTGTGAACGGGGATCCAGGGCAAAGACCTGCTGGAAGCCTTTGAGAACCATTTCCCATTGGGTTTTATTTAGCTCAATATTGCTCCCAAGAAAAGCTCCCATCTGCAGAAGGATATAATCCGCCATCAGCCCTGCGAATTCCCCTGCCATGATTTTTATGGCATCCGGCGGCATGGAGGAGATATCCAGGGAATAATTAGCAGAAAGCTGTTTTCGTATCTCCTTGACGTTGAAATTTGAAAACATAAAAATGCTTAAAAAAAAGACCAGACAAAAAATCGTGATATTTTTTTTGAGCATCGACATTAAAGTTCTTTCCTTTTAAAAAAAAAGATGGAAAGGCAAAGGCAGATACCAATATAGGAAACACCGTATAGTGCTGTATAGATTATCATTGAAGGGTTTATCTCAAGACCGTGGGCCACGGCAGTCTTAAAGTTGAAAGCAGAAAGGTTGGGAAATATCCAGGAAGCAAGTTCCATGACCTTTACTGAAAGGGCATCTGGATCCAGCATTTTTCGTGAGACCACGATATTTTTCACATTTTCCATGTTCTGCCCTACAAAATAGGTCATCAAACACAAAAGGGCTGCAGTAAACTGGTGGGAGGTTATCATAACCCAAAGAAGGGCCAATGCCATCATGACCAGCAGCGATAATGTCTGAAACAAAACAGCCAGGAAAAAAAAAGACCATGTAAAGGGCAGAACCTTGTCAAAGCCCATCATAGCAATAGACAGCCAGACTGATATGGCTGAACAACATCCCAATACAATGCTGGAAATCAAAATTACCGTAGAGAGGCCGGCATACTTGCACAAAATATACTGTACTTTAGAGATTGGCCGGGAAAGGATCAGATAAATGGTCTTTTTTTCCATATCATCTGACATCATATTAATGGAAAAAAAGAAAATCAGGATCAGGCCTGAAAAAGCGATGGTGGAAAGTCCGAAATCCACGGCAGCTTTGGTGATGTCCCAGGAAAACATGCCTGTAAAGATGATATTGGCCCCAAAAAGCACCAGCGCCATTAGCAGAATACCGTACAGTGCTTTGTGGCGAAGGCAGTTTTTAAAGGTAATCCAGGCCACCAGATAAATTTTATCCATTATCTGACCTCATCCTGTTCAATGAGCTCTACGAAAGAAGTTTCTACATCCTGACTTCCTGTTATGATTTCATCCACCGATCCCGTATAAAGCAGCCGCCCCTTGTTAAGGATACCAATCCGATCACAGAGTTTTTCAATGTCGCTTAGGATATGGGATGAAAAGAATACTGTTTTCCCTCGTTCCTTAAGTTCAAGGATTACATCAGTGATCAGCTTTCGCCCCATGGGGTCCAGGCCACTCATGGGTTCATCTAATATATAGATTTCCGGATCATGTATCAAAGACATGGCAATACCCAAACGTTGTTTCATCCCTTTTGAATAAGCCTTGATCAGCATATTTCCGGCATGTCCGAGTTTGAGTCTCGCTAAAGTTTTCTGGGCAGCATCCATGAGAACAGATTCTTTCATCTGGGACGTTTTCCCGGCAAATCGAAGGGTTTCAAGACCAGTGAGATTTTCATAAAAGCAAGGCATTTCCGGTAGATATCCGATCAAATGCTGAAAATTGTCTCTGCCTATTTTTAGATTCCGGATAAATAATTCACCGGATGATGCCTGGATAAAATTAAGCAGGATTTTAATCAGGGTGCTTTTTCCGGCGCCGTTTGGGCCTAAAAAGCCGAAAATTTCGCCTGGTTCAACAGAAAAGGAGATATCGTGAAGTACAGGATAGCTCCTGAATCCAGCAGAGTAAAAAGTTTTATGTACACGTTTAAATAAAATCATGATAAAAAAGATATCTTCCCTTTCTCAATTTGGAAAGGGAAGATATTAATACTATTTTGAGTTTTAATTAATTCGATTAGGGTAATCTTGTCCAATTAGCTGTAGGAGCACCACCACCAGCGGTTGCATCGATGTCGTCACCACCGCCAATCACTGCAGGAACAATGGCCGCACCTAGACCGGCAACACTGGTCCATCCTGAATTGGAAACTGTACAGATAACGTTTTCTATCTCTTCGTCTATGGCATAAGCAGTGTCGCCTTTAAAATGACGTGCGAAAACATGGTAAGTTGATTGATCAAGAGCATTGTTAATATCCCAAGCCCATGCATTCATGTTTGCACCGAGCGAAATACTAAGGGTAAGACCCCTAGTACCAGCAAAGTCCAAACCTGCAAGCCTAGCACCTGCTACAGGGGCAGCACCACCAATTGCGGCAGTCGCTAGTCCTGGTACTGTAACTGTATCTGCCACTGCTCCGGGAGCTGCGCCTACAGCAACAGTCAAAAGAGCAGCAGCTACTTCTGTATGTCCATAAAGCCCAAGCTCTGCATTAAGATTGGCTTCGTCAGCTTTCAGGTTGTGGACAACCGCTTTGGCAGCCGCGTTATAGGATCTCATTCTATAAGAGACAAACTGCGGCACAGCAATAGCTGCCAAAATACCGATAATCGCGATAACAATCATCAGCTCGATGAGTGTAAAACCTTTGGTGTTGTTAAATTTTCTTAGCATTACTTCCTCCTTTATTTGGGTTTGTGTTTAAATTTTTAGGTCAGTGAAATACGATAAAAAGATCTTTTTCTTGATGTTTGATATAGCAAGGGGTGTGCCATTGCTTTTAGATTAAGGCAAAGTGCTCTGTTTTCAAACCATGGTAAAGAAAAAAGACGATTTTACGATCTTTGTTTAAAGATTAATTTGATACGAATTTTGACAATTGTTGTTTCTGGGATGACAATTTTTGTAAGAATGACTTTTTTTGTACACTTATTTACAAAAAAGAAGATTGGTGGAAATTGACTTTTGTATGGAATCGGTTTAGAAGAAACTATTTTAAAGGATTCAATCGTTTCTGAATTATCTGTGAGGAGGAAAAATGAAATCATGCCGTAATACTAAGAAAATTGTTCCTGTTGTTTTTATTCTCCTGTTAGTGTTTTTAACGGCAGGCTGCCAGGGACTTGTACAAGGGACCAACTCTGCCCAGCCGCCCAAGCAGGAAGATCCTAAAACCCGTGAAACAACCGCAGTCTATTATGATTTTGATGATGTCCTGGTTCCAAAACAGCTTTCGGTTGTAAAAGATCGGACAGTTGTGGTTTCAACGCCGGGATTTACTTCCGGGATTGTCACACTCAAGGGCATGGTTGAAAGAACCTCTTTATTTAATTTTTTCAATGCCAATATGTTAAAAGACAATTGGAGCGTGGTCAGCCAGATAAAATCTCCTGGTACCACCATTATGGTGTTTCAAAAAGCGACAAGGTGTGCTGTAATCACCATAAGGGACGAACAGTTTAATACCTATGTGGAAATCGGTGTCGCACCGACCATGTCGGATGGAACTCAACAAAATTCAGGGTTTATGGAATCAACCATAGTCGAATGAAAATATTAGAAAATACAAATATATTATTGGGTGTCACCGGCGGGATCGCGGTTTATAAAGCAGTAGAGCTTTTGCGTTTGTTAAAGAAAGCCGGTGCCGATGTTCATGTGGTAATGACTGATGCGGCCCAAAAATTTGTGGGCCGGGTTACCTTTGAAGTCTTGAGTGAAAACCATGTCTTATGTGATTTGTTTGAAGATGCAGAATCCTCGGTCAAGCATATTGATCTTGCGACTGCGGCCGATGCTGTAGTCATTGCCCCTGCAACCGCCAATACTATTGGAAAGCTTGCCAATGGTATTGCAGATGATGCTTTTTCCACGACCATGATGGCGGTAACCTGTCCTGTGATGATCTGTCCTTCCATGAATACTGATATGTACCAGAACATACGGGTCCAGCGTAATCTGGATATCCTGGAACAGGACGGACTTCATATCCTTGATCCGGATTCAGGCGTTCTTGCCTGCAAAACAGTGGGGGCAGGGCGGCTGCCCGAACCCTGGTTTATTGTTGATCAACTTGAAGAACTGATGACCCCCAATGATCTGGCAGGTGAAAATATTCTGATATCGGCGGGCCCGACAATAGAGGCCATTGATCCGGTTCGCTTTATCTCAAACCATTCATCCGGTAAAATGGGATATGCCGTTGCCAGAGCTGCCAAAAGGCGGGGAGGCAATGTCACCCTGGTATCCGGTCCGGTCAATCTTGATGCACCGGTGGGGGTGGAAAAAGTGGATGTTGAATCCTGTGACCAGATGAAAAAAGAAATGCTGGAACATTTGAAAAACGCAGACATTATTATAAAGGTGGCTGCCGTGGCTGATTACAAGCCCAATGATCCTATGACCAGCAAAATTAAGAAAAAAGACACAAAGAAAAAAGATCTTTCCATTGCCTTGACCGAGAACCAGGATATTTTAAAGCTGATCGGCAAAAAGAAAACCAAAAAACAGTTTCTGGTCGGATTTGCTGCCGAGACAGATGATCTTGAGAAAAATGCCCTGATTAAAATGGAAAAAAAGAACCTGGACATGATTGCTGCAAATATTGTGGGTGTTGAGGGCTCCGGTTTCAAGGCTGATACCAATAAGATGAAACTTTTTTTCAAAGACGGCTCGTTTAAAGATATTCCCCTCATGGATAAAAATGATGTGGCCGATCTTTTGCTGGACACCATTATTGAAAAAGCCGGAAAATCAAAATGAGCAGGTTATGAATATTTCTGAAAAAACACCATTTATTGTAGGGGCGGACCTATGTGTCCGCCCGTTTAAGAGTTGGTACAATTGTTTAAACGGGCAGACACCCAGGTATGCCCCTGCAATGATCATAGTAAATTAAAAAGGCGCATACCTTTGGGGTCAGTTCGAAACGAAATCACCACAACAATCCAGGATCTTGTAGAATACCTCTCCTTTGAGCAAAAGAAGAACAGCCTCTGGTTTTCCCTTTCAAAAAGCAGTTCAGACCTGATGGACCAATGGGACAAACCTGTTGCATCAGCCAATTTTTTTTTTCAAGGCCCGGATCATGCCAGGGTCTTTATTGTGGACAGTGAAGGCGTTTTTTATAAAGGAGAGGCTGGGCAGCTTTTAACAAAAATTCTTAAGGCCATGGGCCTTGGCCCGGACCAGGTATTTATCTGCAATGCACCGGATAAAGATTCCATTGATTTGAAATTAAAGCAAATCAGCCCCCGGGTGGTTGTCTCTCTAGGGCAGACTGCCACAAAAATGCTGTTGAACGCTGAAAACGGTTTTGACAAGCTCCGGGGAAAATTCCATCCATATGGGTCAGCCAAGGTAATGCCTACATTTCATCCCTCCCGGTTAATAAAAGACCCAAGCCTGAAACGGGCAGTGTGGGAAGATATCAAAATGGTCATGGCATTTTTAAGGAGATAGGCCATGATACTTGATCATTTTATTGAAGTTCTTCAGGCGGAAAAAGGATATTCGCAACATACCTGCAAAGCCTACCGGTCTGATATTGCCGCATTCATCCTGTTTTTCCTCAACCAGAATCAATTGATTCAGGATCCTGATAGCGGGCTGGATCAAAAGCTTTTTTCAAAGCACCTTAAAGATATTGATAAAAATGCCGTTCGTACCTATATGGCGGATCTGGTAAGATCCGGGAAAAAGAAACGCTCTGTTGCAAGAAAACTTTCTGCTTTAAAATCTTTTTTCAACCATCTTGTGAAATCCGGCCATATAAAACTGAATCCCGCAGAGACCATTCCCTTTCCCAAACTGGAAAAAAGTATTCCTAAGTTTTTGAGCATTGATGATATATTCAGGCTTTTGGATTCCATTAAAAGACAAACATTGCTGGATAAAAGGAATTATGCCATGTTTGAAACCTTTTATTCAACCGGCATGCGGGTATCGGAAATCGCAGGGCTGAATATGGATGATGTTGACTTTAAAAACCAAGTGATTAAAGTCTTTGGAAAAGGTTCAAAGGAACGGATTGTTCCTGCGGGCAAAAGAGCGCTGGATGCAATTGCTCATTACAGGGAAAAGGTTGATAAAAAATTGACACCTGTTTTTTTAAATAAAAATCGCTCCAGGCTTTCAGCAAGGTCTATCCGCCGTATTTTAGATAAGATCGTGTCTGAATGCCGGTTGAGCGTTCCCATCTCCCCGCATACACTGCGTCATTCCTTTGCAACCCACATGCTGGACTCCGGGGCAGACTTAAGGGGAATTCAGGAAATATTAGGGCATGCAAGCCTTTCCACCACCCAGGTTTACACCCATGTCAGCATGGACAGGCTTATGAAGGTGTATGACAAGGCGCACCCGAGAAGTTAACCTTAAATTTGGTAAAAGAATCAGGGTAAACATTGGTAAAAACCAAACAGAGGCAAAA
>JAAEMC010000165.1 GCA_024225895.1 Desulfobacteraceae bacterium
AATATTTCATAGACACCTGTTATTTTGGGGTATTAACAATATTCATCTTCCCTGTTTTGTAACCGTCCACATCTATGCTGGTATAATTAAACCCGATTTTTTGAAAAGTTTTCGTAATTTTTTTCCGAATCTCTTCTCCAAGAAACAGCCCAATGGATTCTGAAGGTACCTCAATTCTCGCCAGCAGTCCATGGCACCTGACCCTGGTATGTTTAAATCCCAAATCATATAAAACAGCCTCGCCCTGCTCCACCATTGCTAATTTGTTTGAAGTGATGGGATCATCATAGGGAATTCGGGTGGCAAGGCATGATTGGGAGGGCATATTCCAGGTTTGAAGTCTCATCTTTTTGGATGCAACCCTGATATCCTGTTTTGTAAAACCAGCCTCAACAAGGGGTGCGTGATAGCCCAATTCTTCGGCTGCCTTTAGTCCCGGTCTGTAATCGTTTAGATCATCAAGGTTCACAGCATGGATCAAATTGGAAATTCCTAGAGATTTGGCTTTTTGCTTTATTAATGAAAAGATATGTTTTTTACAATAATAACATCTTAAAGATGAATTCTGAGTCACATCGGAGAATTGCAGCACATCAATGTCAAGGCAGGTATGGTTGATCCCTATTTCCCTTGCCATAATTTTTGCAAATTGGGTTTCCCTTGATGCTACAAATTGGGATGCCACTGTAATCGCAATGGATGTGTCCGGGCAGACTCTTTTAGCCACTGCCGCTAAAAAAGTGGAATCTACACCACCGGAAAAAGCGATAACAAAAGGTGAAAGATTTTCTAATTTTTTTTCAAGTAGTATAAGATTGCCCGTCAAAATGCTTTAATGATCCCAAAATCGTTATTGCTCATAAATTTCAAATTTTGTTTCTGCATTTGTAAAGGAGTCTATTCTTTCCTGGTATTGTCTTCGATCTTCACTGACCAGCCATTTGGACCAATCATCAATGTGCTGCCATTTACTGATGACTAAATATTCGCCAGGACTGCCGACCTTGCGCAATGTTTCACCGCTTATATACCCTTCTTGCCTTAAGGCCAGGCCGCGAAGCTCAATGTAAAGGTTCTGAAGCAAATCCTCATTACCGGAAGACACCTTTCTTTTAATTAAAACCGTGACTGCCATTTTTTCCCTCCATATGTTGAATATTGTGGAAAAATACTAACTGCCAACCGTCTTTATTAATGTATCATAACTCATCAAAAAAACCAAAACAAACCAAGCATCTTACCGGCAATCAGAGTTACCCAAATCCACCATCAAATTCCATAACATGTCACAATAACACAAAAAAAAGGCACATCCCTGGCCACTATCAACAGGGCAAACGCATGTAACACTGGCATGAATTATGTTTACCTTGAAAACATAAGTATGTGGAATTATTAGGCCTATAAGTTGCATGCGTTTGCCCTGCCATCATCAAGGTGTCAGATGCAAGGCACCAAGGAGTGACGACTGAGGCGTATAAGTCATACTCCGCAGGGAGAAGCGAGCACAGGCAACGCGACAGGTGGCGCCTTGATGGCGGATCAGGGAATTAAGATAATTGTTGACTAATTCCAGGCCGTGATGTATAAAATCCTGATCATTTTAATGGGTGATCGTCCAATGGCAGGACTACGGACTCTGACTCCGTCAATTAAGGTTCGAATCCTTATCACCCAGCCATTAAAAATAAAGGCTTTCAGCATTTTTGCTTGAAAGCCTTTTTTGATATATTGACTGATTTAGTACATTGTTTATTTTCTTCTCTCTTACTGATTCAGCTTTAATTTTTATTTGTCAGATTTTATAAAAATGAGTTGTTGCATAAACTCTATTCAAATTCGGACAAAAACATTGTTTTGCATATTTTA
>JAAEMC010000166.1 GCA_024225895.1 Desulfobacteraceae bacterium
AAAATCAGAAAAGCTTTAGTAAGAGTAGAAGACGGTACATTTGGCAGATGTGAGGTTTGTGAGGAAGAAATCTCATTGGAAAGGCTCAATGCAAGACCGGTTACAACCCAGTGTGTCGAGTGCAAAACCCGGGAAGAGGATATGGAAAAGGCCCTCGGGTTGTAGAAAACAAGATAGTCTATTGATTGATCTTCATATACATTCAACTGCTTCAGATGGTTCGTTTTCGGTTTTAGAATTGATGACTCTGGCGAAAAAAGCCGGAGTCAAAGCGATTTCCATTACAGATCATGATACCATCAACGGCGTCAAAGAAATCATCCCCAGACACAATCCCCTTAAAGATCCTGAATTTATCACCGGTGTTGAAGTAAGCTGTCAGGCGCCCGAGGGATTTGATGTGCCCGGCAGCCTCCATGTCTTGGGATATGGATTCAGTGTGTATGATAAAACATTGAATGCCACCCTTGCAAAGCTTCAACAAGCACGATTTGACAGAAATCCCTTGATCGTCAAAAAACTCAATTCCCTGGGATTTGAGTTCACCATTGAAGATGTTGAACAATACTTCAAAGAGGGGCAGACCGGCCGTCCCCACATTGCCCAGTTTTTAAAGGAAAAAGGCTGGGTGGATTCCTTTGACCAGGCATTCGATAAATATTTAGGCAAAGGCAAACCCGCCTATGTGGATAAATTTAAGGTTAGCTGTAAGCAGGCCATCCGAATTATTCTTGAAGCCGGTGGCCTTCCTGTGCTTGCCCATCCGGGTCTGATTGAATTTTCCGATGAAAGCCGGCTGGTAAAATTGGTGGACTGCCTTTGCGAATATGGCCTTCAGGGCATCGAAGTCTACTATACAGATCACTCTTCTTCCCAGATGGAAAAATTTCAAAAACTGGCTGACAGCAGAAATCTTATAGTAACAGGCGGGTCGGATTTTCACGGCTCGTTCAATGAGGGGGTGGCGCTTGGCACAGGCCAGGACAACCTTTGTATTGATTATCAGTTGTTTAAAAAATTAAATTTGCGGCTGGAGAGCATTCGGTCCGAATATACCGTTATGCAAAATCTTGAGAGAAATCTTGGGTATCAATTCAAAGATCGTTTCTTTCTTGAAAACGCCCTGTGCCACAGATCCTATTTAAATGAAAATCCAGATAGCCAATACCCGGACAATGAGCGGCTCGAATTCTTAGGAGACGCGGTTTTAGGGCTTTGCATCGGCCATATACTGATGCAGGAAAGCCCAACAAAAAAGGAAGGGGAGCTTTCAAAATTAAGATCCATTCTGGTGAGTGAATCCACCCTCGCTCAAATGGCACGGGATATTGATCTGGGAAGATTTATTAAATTGGGCAAAGGAGAAACCCTATCCCGGGGATATAATAAGGACTCTATCCTGTCAGACGCATTTGAAGCAGTGATTGCAGCCGTATACCTGGATTCAGGGTTTGATAATATATGTGAATTGATAAAGCAGCTTTTTGAAACAATGATCAGTAATGTTTTATCCAGCATTGATACGTTTGATTATAAAAGTGCATTGCAGGAATATGCCCAGGAAAAAGGTGCTGTTACACCCAAATATAAAGTGCTCAAGGAAATCGGCCCTGATCATGACAAAACCTTTGAGATTTCATTAAACCTTTTTGGTGTTGAATCCATTGGTCTGGGTAAAACCAAGAAAGCAGCAGAACAGGATTCAGCAAAAAAGGCATTGACGATTTTCCAAAAGACAGATCTATAAAAACGATCCATGAATAAACCGTTAAAACCCCTTGTTATTCCGGTATTTATACCCCATGCCGGCTGTCCTCATCAATGTGCATTCTGCAATCAATCCATTATCGCCAATCAGGAGGACTCATTTTTTGATCCAAAAAAAATTGATGAAATCATCTGGAAATACTTAAAGTTTAAAGGGCTAAGAAAACGGGTGGAGCTTGCCTTTTATGGCGGTAATTTTTTAGGGTTGCCTGTACAGAAAATACAAGGTTTTTTGGACCATGTGAAGCCCTTTATAGACGATAAGATCATTGACAGTATCCGATGCTCCACCCGGCCGGACACCATTACAGATGAGATACTTGACAGAATCAAACCCTTTGAATTTTCTTGTGTTGAGCTTGGGGTCCAGTCCATGAACGACAAGGTCTTAAAAATATCAAGAAGAGGGCATGTACGTGCAGACACTGTCCAGGCTTTTGACCTGCTAAAGGCCCATGAATTTAAAGTAGGCATGCAGATAATGGTGGGACTTCCGGGGGATACAAAAGCCTTGGCCATTGAAACAGCAAATGAAATTGCGGAATTGGGACCTGATTTTGTCAGAATCTATCCATTGGTTGTTTTAAAGGACAGTCTTTTGGCAAAATGGTATACCCAAAATAAATACAAGCCTTTGAGACTGGCTGAGAGTATTGACCTTGTGAAAAAGCTGTATTTAATTTTTAAGAAAAATAATATCAATGTCATCCGTATGGGCCTGCAGGCTTCGGATCTGATGGAAGACGAGTCCATGGTGTTGGCAGGCCCCTGGCATCCGGCTTTTGGGCATTTGGTTTTGTCTCAAATATTTTTGGACAAGGCAATTTTGCTGATAAAAAATAATATTGCTTTTGCATCACCTAAACAGGTTGTTTTAAGGGTTCATCCGTCATCAGAATCTAGGTTGAGAGGAGAAAGGAATCATAATCTGATCACTCTGGAACAAATGTTTCCGTCCATAAAGATTTCAATTAAAAAGGATGATGCCCTTTTGACTGATGAGGTGATGCTTGGAGAATAAGGGGAATGTAAGACTTAAATGCCTTCCTTAAACAATTCGTCGGAATCAGAGGCTTCATCTGGTTCAGGTGAATATTCCGTAGGAACCGTACCCTCCTTAAAACATTCAAAAACCGTTTTTTCGCTGGATTCAATGGGCAATAGTCCTGTGGAAGGGTCAATTTTTGCAAAAACAATGCCTTCGGGAACATTAAAGGTACGAACCGGTTTGCCCTCTAATATTTGTTTCATGAAGTCCAGCCAAATGGGGCTTGCAGATCTGGAGCCGCCTTCACCTTTTCCCAGGGAGGCTTCCTGATCAAGGCCAACCCAAACACCTGTTGTATAGCGAGGAGTATATCCTAAAAACCAACCATCGAAAAGATTGTTGCTGGTGCCTGTCTTTCCGGCAACCGGTCGTTTCAGGGCTTTTATCCGCCATCCTGTCCCTGATTTAATAACGCTTTCCATGATATTGGTCATGATGTAAGCTGTGCTCATATCAATGACTTTTTTTCTTATCAGCTTGGATTTTTCCAAAAGATTTCCATTGCGGTCATAAATTTTAGTAATGAAAACAGGATCCACAAGATAGCCTAAATTTGAAAAGACAGAATAGGCATTCACAATTTCTAAAACAGATAACCCTGAAGATCCCAAGGCAATGGATAAATTCTGGCTGATTTCAGAGGTTATACCAAGCTTTTTTGCATAATCGGTAACATATTCAATACCGATATCCTGCAAAATTCTTATGGTGACAATATTTCGGGATTTGGCAAGCGCGATCCTAAAAGGGGTCGGCCCATAGAATTTTTCTTTGTTATTGTGGGGTTTCCAGATGAAATCACGTTCCGTGTCCTCGTAAACCAAAGGAGAGTCGATGATGATTGAAGACGTAGTGTATCCTTTATCCAGTGCTGCAGCATAAATAACAGGCTTAAATGCTGACCCGGGTTGCCGTCTGGACTGAACCGCCCTGTTGAACTGGCTGTTCCTGAAATCCCGGCCGCCGATCATGGTTTTGACATGACCGGTTTCTGCTTCAATGCTTAAAAGAGCGCTTTGTGCAATAGGCTCCTGGTATAGCGCAAATTCGGCTTCATCTGTTTCAATTACCTCATTTAAAACCTTGACCTGTATGATATCCCCGGTTTTGAAAACTTGGCTGGGCCGCTTCACACCAGATTCAAAAAAGGCTACTTTAGGATTTGGTTTACGTGCCCATTTCATTGTTTCAAGTCTGATGTTTCCGAAAAAGTCACCCACCCTGACCCGGGTAATTTTGTTTTCATTATCTACTTTAAGGACCACCCCTTCATAAACATGCCCCTTTTCCAAGAGTTTATTATCCAGGGAAAAAGCTATTTTCTGGCAGAAACTTTCCACCTGGCTGTTGGGGATATTTCGAATAGCACCTCGGTATCCAATGCGTTTGTCCAGATCCTCCAGGCCTTTTTTAACAGCACTGCGGCCGATTTTTTGGAGTTCAATATTAACAGCAGTATGGATCTGTAATCCTTGGTGATAGAGGGTATCTTCCCCATATTTTTTTTCAACATACCGTCTGACATGTTCTGTATAACAGGGGACTCTTTCAATGAACCAGTTTTTCCTGGGCTTTATATCCAGTTTCAGATCAATGGCTTCCTTGGCTTCAAGGTTTGTGATCAGGCCGTCTTCTTTCATGCGGTTTAAAACGTAAATTTGTCTTTGTTTTGCCCTGTCCGGAAACCGAAAAGGGGAATATCGGCTGGGAGCCTGGGGAAGACCGGCCAGCATGGAACATTCAGCCAGATTTAAATCCTTGGCATGTTTGCCAAAATAATTTTCAGATGCAGATTCAACCCCATAGGCGCCATGTCCTAAATAGATCTGGTTTAAATACAAAAATAAAATTTCATCTTTGGTGAACCGTTTTTCGATACGATAAGCCAGTATAGCCTCTTTGAGTTTTCGGATATATGTTCTTTCCGGTGTCAATAAAAAGGATTTGGTTACCTGCTGGGTAATGGTACTTCCTCCCTGTACAATGGTACCGGCTTTAAAATTTTTTAAAAACGCCCTGATTATGGAAAGAATGTCAACCCCGGGATGGTCTCTGAATCTCGAATCTTCAGCAGCAATAAACGCTTTAATAATATTCTGGGGCATTTGGGCAAGGGGAATAACGATTCTCCTTTCCTTATAGAATTCTCCTATTTTTCTGCCGTCATCAGAAAAAACACTGGTGACTGTTGCAGGATTATAGTCCTGAAGGGTGTTTATTTTGGGAAGATCCTGGCTTAAATAAAAATATAAGCTTGCAAAACCGCCTACTGCCAAGAAAACAAGTAGTATCGAAAAGAAAAAAAGCCATCTGAAAAATGAACCGATAAAACTTTTTTTTATTTTCTTCCCTCGTTTTTTTAAGACTGCTGACCTGGATTTTATTTTTGGCATAACAAATTGAAATCGTGTTAAAAAGTTGTAATATTTTACCCAGATGCTTCTTATCAGATTCGTGTCTTTATAGCAATATACTTATGTTTTAGACAAAAAAAAGAAAAGTAAAAAAACAAAAAATGATAGATAGAACAGGTTTAACTAATGAATTGCTCCTCATTCATTGAAATTACAAAAGAAATATAATTTGACTTTCAACCCAAATAAAGCTAACTAATAAGGTTTTATTGGCACATGCTCAAAGGAGTTATTGCAACAATGATCAAACTTGATTTTAAAAAAACAAATGGATTGATTCCTGTTATTGTTCAGGATCATAAAACTCTTGAAGTATTGATGATGGCCTTTATGAATGAGGCTGCCTTTGCAAGGACGCTGGAAACCAGAAAAGCAACATATTTCAGCAGATCAAGGCAATCACTGTGGGTAAAAGGTGAAACCTCCGGCAATGTCCAGATCGTAAAGGAAATCAGGGTGGATTGCGATGAAGATACCATTCTTTTAAAGGTAGAACAAATCGGCAATGCTGCATGTCACCTGGGATATAAAAGTTGTTTTTTCAGGAAAGTGGATGGCAATGATCTGAAGATAACCCATGAACGGATATTTGACCCCAAAGAGGTATATAAATAATGGAAAAGATAATAAAACTCGGCATTCCCAAAGGCAGTCTCCAGCATGCCACCATCGAGTTGTTTAAAAAATCAGGATGGAGAATCAATGTAAATGGCAGAAGCTATTTTCCAGATATTAATGATGAGAGCATTGAGTGTGCGTTATGCCGGGCACAGGAGATGTCTATTAACGTGGAAAGTGGCACTATTGATGCCGGCCTGACCGGTCTTGACTGGGTAGCGGAACATGAATCAGATGTCCATGTGGTATCGGATCTGATCTATTCAAAGGTCAGTGCAAGGCCAGCCAGATGGATCATTGCAGTTGGCAACGAATCTCCCATCAAAACCCTTGAAGACCTGGAAGGAAAAACCATTTCAACGGAGCTGGTTAAGTTTACACAACGGTTTTTTAAAGAACGCGGCATTAACGTCAATGTGAAGTTCTCCTGGGGAGCCACTGAAGCCAAAATTGTAACAGGCCTGGCAGATGCCATTGTGGAAATCACAGAAACGGAAAGTACCATACGGGCCCATAATTTAAGGGTGATCCATGAGATTATGGAAACAAATACCCAGTTGATTGCCAATAAAAAGGCCTGGGAAAATCCTTTAAAACGAGAAAAAATTGAACAGATTGCCTTGCTGCTTCAGGGTGCCTTAAAAGCGGGCAAGCTTGTGATGATAAAAATGAACGTACCTGAAAATAGAATCGCCCGGATTGTGGGATTGCTGCCCAGTCTGAATGCCCCTACCATCGCGTCTTTGTATCAGTCAGACTGGTTCTCGGTTGAAACCGTTGTTGATACCAGCCTGGTCAGGGACCTGATTCCCAAGCTTTTAAATGAAGGGGCGGAAGGTATAATAGAATATCCGTTGAACAAGGTGCTTTAAATGCATTTTCCCAAATATGCCCAACGATGTGACAACATCTCTCCTTTCATTGTCATGGAGATTTTAGAAAAGATTCATAAAATGGAATCCAAGGGCATTGATGTTGTTCACATGGAAATCGGTGAACCGGATTTCAACGTGCCGGAATGTGTCAACCAGGTTGCCCATGAGGCCTTTGTCCATAATGAAACATGCTATACCCATAGTTTGGGGGATATCCGGCTCAGGGAAGCGATCAGCACTTATCATAAAGAGAAGTACAATACAAAGGTGGACCCCGGACAGATCCTGGTGACATCCGGAACTTCTCCGGCTATGCTCCTGCTTTTTTCAGCCTTGGTGAACCCTGGTGATGAAATTATCATATCTGATCCCCATTATGCCTGTTATGCGAATTTTATTAATTATGTCCAGGGGGTTCCGGTCACGGTTCCGGTATTTGAAGATGAAGGGTTTGTTTACACCCCTGATGCAATCAAAAAGAAAATTACCCCAAAGACCAAAGCGATTTTTATCAATTCACCATCCAACCCAACTGGCAATATCATCCCACACAACAGGATGAAAGAGATTGTTGAAATTGCAACGGCAAATCAGATTTATATTATTTCAGATGAAATTTACCACGGGCTTGTGTATGAGGGTGAGGATAATTCCATACTGGAATTTTGTGACAATGCATTTGTACTAAACGGGTTTTCAAAACTTTTTGCCATGACCGGCCTGAGACTAGGATATTTGATTGCGCCCAAGGAATTTGTAAGGCCATTGCAGATCCTGCAACAGAATTTTTTCATTTGTGCAAATTCAGTTATCCAGCTTGCCGGCGCCGCGGCCCTAAAGGGCGCTCATGCTGAAACAGAACATATGAAAAACACATATAACGAACGCAGAAAATATGTGGTAAAACGGATTAAAGACATGGGGCTTGGTATCACAGTGGAACCCACCGGTGCCTTTTATGTTTTTGCCAATGCAAAACACATTTCCAATGATTCCTATTCACTGGCCTTTGATATATTGGAAAAGGCCCATGTGGGGGTGACCCCGGGAATAGATTTCGGACAAAACGGTGAAGGGTATCTAAGATTTTCTTATGCCAATTCCATGGAAAATCTTGCCATTGGCCTGGATCGTGTCCAAGCCTATTTAAATGAAAGATAATGTTTGTCTAAAAGACAAATAAAGTTTGCGGAAACAAAATGATTATTAAAAATGTTCAATTTGTAAAGAGTGCGGTAGAACCTTCCCAATACCCGGAATATGATTTCCCTGAGATTGCCTTTGCCGGGCGGTCCAATGTGGGGAAATCCTCTTTGATCAATGCGTTGATCCAACGAAAAAGTATGGTAAAAACCAGTTCCAAGCCCGGATGCACCCAATTGATTAATTTTTTTCTTATCAATGAGGACCTTTCCTTTGTGGATCTTCCAGGGTATGGGTATGCTAAGGTTTCCAAAAAAATCAGGGCCCAGTGG
>JAAEMC010000167.1 GCA_024225895.1 Desulfobacteraceae bacterium
AATGGAGCATACATTTCATCCAAATAGCTGGAACAGGCAACGATCCAGCCAAATTCCGGTATGTGGCTGAACCGGACGATCTTATCCCGGAAGGCTGTTTCCCCGGGATTTTTCCATGAATATACTATGGTGCCGTTTTTTTTATTTAAGATATCCCGGACAAAAAACAGGCCGCTGTCGTCAGTGGTATCATAAAAATTACCGGAAAGTGACGGGTGGACAATGAGGTTGCCCTGCATATCCAGCACATAGGCATAACCTGATTCTCCAAACTTGAGGGCCAAAATGCTCTCTTTAAAATCCGAGATATTGACCAGCTCATGGAATTCATCCCGGTAACTGGATGCGGAAATAATCCAGTCCCAGGGTTTAAAATAGCTCATGTAAAGGGCCTTGGGCCTGACGGTATCTTCCCTTGGATTTTTCCAGTCATATTCAATATATCCGTCTTTTTTCCTGATCTGGTCCCGGACAAAAGCCTCGCTCAGCCAGATTCTGCCGACAGTTCCGGGCTTGGGATGGACCGGGGCGACCCCATTGCTTTTCACGCAGTAAAGGTAGCCTGATTTGCCGATGCGCTGGCTTATAATGATTTTTGATGCTGCGGCTTTTGCTTCATCTTCAGTTATCAGGCCGTTTAGATATTCGGCATAGATACTTTCCACCACCTGCCTGTTGCTTTCGGCAATGACCCTCAGTTGGTTGCGAATAGATGCGTCGGCAGCAGTTTTTATCATGTTTAAAATGGTGGCCATGGTATTGGTCAGTTCGCTTTCAATATTTTCTTCAATAGTAGCTCTAACTTTATTGTAGATAATGGTGCCGCCGGCAAGGATGGCGAAGACGAGAATAAGTGTGAAGCCCACCTGCAGCTTTGTTTTGATGTTCAGATTTCTTAAAAAAGCAAACATATGTCCAATCCTGTCTTTTCCTGTCTGAAAGGCTGCTCTCTTGGTTTTTGATCCGAGGGACACTTTACTTAATTCCCCTAATTAAGTAAAGTGTCCCCCGAATTTGCAATTATTTATTTTAGGAGAATTATCAATGGAAATAAAAAAGATTTGCGTGTTGGGCGCAGGGCTCATGGGAGCAGGCATTGCCCAGGTTTCGGCCCAGGCCGGGTACAAAGTCTCTTTAAGGGATATTGAGGACCGTTTTGTTGACAAGGGCATCAAGATTATTAAAGGTAATCTTGCCCGGAAAGTATCCAAAGGGAAAATGGACCAGGAAACCATGGATCAGGTCCTGGGGCGGATTGAAGGCGTCACGGATCTGAATGCGGCCGCAAAAGATGCAGATATGGTCATTGAAGCCATCCTCGAGATTATGGATATTAAAAAAGAGACATACAGGGAACTGGATAAAATCTGTAAAAAAGAAGCTGTCTTTGCCTCTAACACTTCCGGTCTTTCCATTACAGAAATGGCAAGCGTTACAAAAAGGCCGGAGCAATTTATCGGCATGCACTTTTTCAACCCTGTGCCTGTGATGAAACTTGTGGAACTGATCCGGGGTTATTCCACGTCCGATGAGACTCTTGCCATCTTCAACAACTATGCGGACAGGATCAACAAGACTGCCAT
>JAAEMC010000168.1 GCA_024225895.1 Desulfobacteraceae bacterium
GGCGGATCAGATCCAAAAAGACCCGTATGTTTTTTACATGGGCGGAATTCCCTTTGATCTGCCAGTCTTCTCCGGTTCCGGTGATCATGGGAAACTGGAAACCATGATCCACAGTACGGTCAATAAAATGATTGATCAGCTCTATTTCGTTTCGTTTGTAAACCACGTCTCCGATTTTATGGATGCAGTCCAAAACTGTTTCCGGAAAGGTGCCTTTATGCTCTTTGAGAAGGGCAAATGTCTGGTCCACAAGGGTGATGTCTTTTTTATAGTCCTTATCGTCAATGAGGTGAATAAGGGTTCGGTTGATCTGCCGCAACGCTTCCTCATGGACCATATGAAGTCCTGAAATGTGTATGATATAAAAAAGGAAGGTGAGCTTCAGGCGTTTGCCGAATGTTTCGTCGTCAACACTTTTATACAGCAGCTTGGGTGTGTCTTTAATTTGTTTGACAAACTCCTGGTATCCGGGCAGTTTCAGCAATTGTTCCGTGGCTTTGGAAGATTGAAAATTTTTTGCTTTTTCAATGGTAAGCAGATTTTTCTGCCAGGATAAAACCGTGTGTCTGGA
>JAAEMC010000169.1 GCA_024225895.1 Desulfobacteraceae bacterium
CCATCCCATCCACCCGGACCAAAGAAGTTGTCTCATTGCTGAATCAGGCGTTTCCCCAGATTCATGGGGGAACCAGTGTTATGGAAACCAGTTTGGGAAATCCCAATGCCATGATGCATCCAGCTCCAAGCCTTTTGAATGCCTCCCTGATTGAATCTAAAAGAAAATGGCTCTATTATTGGGATGGTATCACTCCCTCCATTGGCGCCTTTGTAGAGGAAATGGACAAGGAACGGCTATCTTTAGCTAAGCTTTTCGGCTTGAACCTGCCGTCCATAAAAGAATGGTACAAAGCAGCGTATGACGTTGAGGCCGATACTCTGCATGAGCTCATCAAGAAAAATAAGGCCTATGCCCGGGTGGAAGGACAAAAAACATTGCACACACGATATTTGCTGGAAGATATCCCCATGGGACTTGTTCCCATGGTCTCTTTGGGAAAGATGCTGGGCGCAAAAGTCGAACGCATGGAAACTATTGTAAAGCTGGGTGAATATATCCTGGATAAGGACCTTACATCAGGCGGAAGGACCATGGAAAATATCGGCCTTTCCGACATGGTGGCAAATAATATTAAAGAGTGCCTGGAAACAGGTAATATTAATTAAATGTAATAAAAAGGAGCAGACATGAACAAACCAATTTCATTAAAAGCCATTTTCCTTTTCGGCATCATTTTACTATGCCTTCCAGGACTTGTTGTTGCAAAAGGAAAGCCGGGAGCAGTTGTGGATTCCATGAAGATTACCACTGCCACGGCCACCTTTGATCCCATCCGTCCGGAGACCGCAAGGATTCTTGCTGCCGCTTTCCAGTCCATTGGCTGGGATGTGACTCCCAACCCCATTGAGTATAACCAGAATATTCAAAAAGTACTCATGGAACATGATTATGATATGTGGGTGGTCATGCTCTCGGGTGCATCCTTGAGAATCGACCCGGATGTTTTTATTTATAAAAAGCATTTTTCAGAGCCGTTACCAGTACGAACAGCAGTACAGGCCGGCCTTCTCTATACATTTCTGGTGGAAGTAGAAATGTGGGCTGCAAAAAAAGATGAATAGGGAAGTAGTTAAGAAACTTTCCTCG
>JAAEMC010000170.1 GCA_024225895.1 Desulfobacteraceae bacterium
CAGAGGCTGGGTTCCGGAATATCGTACCAGCACCCTTCCCGACTGACCCAGCTGGGTTTCCACGGACTTGATTGTATCTGCAATTGTTTTAATTTTCATAAAATCAGGCCTGGATGCATCCACTTTTACATTCATTAACACCTGGGGATAAACTGTCATTATTGATGCAAGAGAAGATAAAGGTTCTTTTGTATGAATCATAACTTCAATTAATTTTAAGGCCGTGAGTATGCCGTCTCCGGTAGTATGGTCATCCAAAAAGATCATATGACCTGAATCTTCACCACCAATAACTGCGCCGGATTGTTTCATCTCTTTGAGCACATACCGATCTCCAACATCGGCTTTAATATGTTGTATAGCAAGGCTGTTAAGTGCTTTTGCAAGTCCGATATTGCTCATCGTTGTAGATACAACAATGTTGTTTTTGAGTTTATTTTGTGATTTCGCGTGCTTTGCACAGATAGCAAGGATTCTGTCTCCTTTAATTTCATTGCCTTTTTCATCAATGGCAATGAGTCTGTCGGCATCGCCGTCAAAGGCAAGGCCTATATCTGCATTTTCGCCGAGTACTTTTGATTTAAGGTCGCTGGTGTGCTGTGAACCGCAATTGTGGTTTATATTTTTACCATCCGGTCTATTATGGATAAAGTGAACATTAAAAAGATCTCGGGCAAAGACTAATTCGGCTGTTCCACAAGCTGCCCCGTTTGAACAATCAATAATTATTTTCAGGCCGGAATTTTGTTTCCCGTAAGGAAACTTAGACAATAGAAAATCTGAATACAGCGCATAACTATCTGAAATTACTGATATTTTTTCTATATTGTCCTGTGGAACAATGTCGTTGTGCAGGATATAGTTCTCTACAATATCTTCATCTTTATCTGATAACTTTAATCCCCCATGTTTAAAAATTTTAATCCCATTATCATAATACGGGTTGTGGGATGCAGATATCACAATACCAGCCCCT
Source organism: Desulfobacteraceae bacterium (assembly GCA_024225895.1). Classification (GTDB taxonomy): domain Bacteria; phylum Desulfobacterota; class Desulfobacteria; order Desulfobacterales; family Desulfobacteraceae; genus JAAEMC01. Next base: position 977 of record JAAEMC010000170.1, read on the forward strand.
GCACTTTCAATGGCACTGGTTAAAAATGCCACGCCAGGGGTGGGAATAACGCCGGCGGTCAATGCCCGGGTTCCCACAGAAGCTATACCTGCGCACAACGCCGATTCCAGCATATCACCTGATATCCGTGTATCTTTACCTACAATTACATCATTAAATCCATTTTCTTTTGTCAAAAGTCCCACCGACTTGCCAACTTTTAGGGCCATTTCACAATTGATGGGGTAGGTATTTGCCTTTCCCCTTATTCCGTCTGTTCCGAAGAGTTTTCCCATTTAAAGTATTTCCTGGTCAAATCATAATCTGTTTAAGGATTTTGTGTTCAATTTCATACAGCCAGCTTTCTGCTGATATGCAGTCTGCAGGATCCAGCGCCTTAATTACGCGCACATAATTTTTGCCGTGATCCTTTATACCTGATTCGAGTGCTGTCAACGTCTTTTCGCCATTTTTGTCAACTTGCTTGTTTGCAGTCTGCCTTTTGAACACTTCCTTAGCCAGTGGCAGTCTTTGGATGGCCACATCATGGATTTTTATTGCAGCTGTATTTTTTTCTTGAGATTTTTTTATGAGAATATCTTTTGAAAATTCAAGTTTTTTACAAAAATCAGATAACCTCTTTATGCGTTCATCAATGCAGATTTTCAATGTATCCTGAAGTCCGATGATTAATTGGTTTGATAAAGAGCCATCTGCAAAAACCGGCCGTGCATGCCTATACCATTGTCCCAAAGCAATTAAGCCTGCAATATAATTAATGTTGTTATTAAAAATTCTTTTGATATTGCTGTAAACATGGTTCTTTTTTGGCATGGAAAAGTCTTTGAATCCACCGCCTAAAATCAGCATGTTTTCTTTTAATTCATCTTTTCTGATTATGCTGCCGGCGGCAGTGGTACACCCGAAGTTAATCCTGACCGGTCCTGCGATTCCGCCCTGCCCTCCTAAAAAAATTGGATTTTTATTGAGCAGAATTCCCTGGTAAACATTTCCCATCATGGATGGGGTAGCCTTATCCTGGTTTGGGGTATAATTAAAATGGATAAATGATGATCCCACCTCAGAGTGATTTTTACGACTGGTGCCGCCTGCCATAAAGCAATCGCAGAAATTAATCAGGCTGCCAAGCGTAACAAAGGGAAATAAAATTGTTTTTTTGAGACCAACGGTATGGGCCGCCTTTGCTTCTTCTTCCAGTATG
>JAAEMC010000171.1 GCA_024225895.1 Desulfobacteraceae bacterium
AATGGCAATTCCCCAGCTATGGAGAGAATAGGTAGACCCGCCCCGCTTTTTACGGACATTGAGGCAGCCACCCCACAAATCCAGTCGTAACCGCTGAATTTCCTTGAGGCCGTAATGGTCATACACATGTGATAAAACCCTGGCAAGACTGTTATGTACTTTTTCATGGCACAGATAACTGTGAACGATCCGGCTGGTTTGCCAGGCAAGTTTATGGGGATAGGGCAATGATATCCGGGTTTGATTTTCACCGACCGGGCCATAGGATTTGACCAGATTGCTTTCCGGGACTTGAGACGGCCACTTATTAGGATTTTGATCCATGATCTCTTCCGGGCGCCAGATCACAGGTTCTGTTTTTTCAACAATAACCTGTTCCAGACTTTCAAATGCAAATTCGGTTTGCGGTCCCCAATACCCGTCTATTTTACCGGAATCAATCCCTTTTTGCCGAGCCAGCAGTTGAATAAAACCAACTGCTTTCCGGGTTTTGGACCACTGGGACGGGATATCCTCAATTTGATTCAACGCATTCATGGTTTTAGGTCCCATAATGCCATCTTCCGGACCGGCATCTTTTCCCATGGCATTTAACTGATTCTGGATAAATTTGATGACTTTTTTCTTCATTGATAGAATCCTCGTTGAGGGTTATTTAATTTCAAAACCACAAAGTTCTCATCCATCCTAAAGCCTATAGATTGCGGCTCCGGGCAATGATGGCCAATTTTTTTTTATATATGCTGATGGAATGATCTGCAAGAAATGCTCTCCATGGCAATTTTTTAATAATAAGCCCCTTCATTCTATATAAGAAACTCACCGTGTACAGCAATTTTACATTATCATATTGCCCAGCGGGGCAATTGGTTAAATACCTCATATTGCCTCCATGGAGGTACCCTTGAAAATTTGACAGCAGCCATGATTTAATCCATTCTCCAACCCGTCCTAAAAAGCCGAATATCCAACTGATCAAGGTAATGATTTCATCACCGGGCGGCAACATGGTGACGCAATCTGCTGCATTGACCAACCGGTAAAACGGTGTTTTTATGCTGGAAATCCATTCGGCATCACCCACTCTTGGCGAACCAAAGGTATAACAGGCAGCAATACCTCCTTTATGGTACAATTCCTTTGCAGCTATGGTTGCCAATGCCCCGCCCAAACTATGACCGGAAATGAATAATGGCTTTGCCTGGAACTCGTCTTTGTCCAAT
>JAAEMC010000172.1 GCA_024225895.1 Desulfobacteraceae bacterium
AACCATCTGCGTTTTGGCAGTCTATTATAAGGGTTGCGGAATCAACACTATAATGTGTTTGTAACATATGAATATCGGTAATTATTTATGAAATCCCTTGAGGAAATATCCCTTCTCTACGAGATCAGTGAAGCGCTGAATCAGCACATGGACATGAAAAAATCACTTTTTAAGGTTTTAAGTGTTCTGTCAGAATCCTTAAACCTTGTCCGGGGTATTATTTTCCTGATCAACTCGGAAACTGGAGAAATCCGCATTGAAATAGCCCATGGCATTTCTAAAAAAACCACCCAAAATGTTAAATACCTGCCTGGTGAAGGCATTATCGGCCGTGTAATTCAAACCGGCGAGCCGGCTATTGTCCCACGGATTAGTGAGGAACCTCTTTTTCTGGATAAAACCGATTCCAGAACCATTTTAGACGGCCGGGATTATTCTTTTATCTGTGTTCCCATTACAAAGGACAGCCGGGTGGTCGGCGCCATTAGCGCAGACCGTGTGTTTGAAGGAAAACAATCCCTTAAGGAAGATGAAAAACTGCTTTCAGTAGTGGCCACAATGGTGGCCCATCATGTGATAAACCTTGAAAACATCAGGATAGAAAAAGAACAGCTCAAAACAGAGAATCTGCGCTTGCGGTCAGAGCTTGAAAATAAATTCAGCTTTACCAATATCATCGGTAACTCCAACAAAATGAGGGAGGTTTTGCAGATGATATCCCAGGTTTCTTCCAGCAACGCCACTGTGTTGATCCGAGGGGAAAGCGGTACGGGTAAAGAACTTGTGGCCAACTCCATTCATTATAACAGTTCCAGAAACACAAAGCCTTTCATCAAGATCAATTGTGCAGCAATTCCTGAAAACCTCATTGAAAGTGAATTATTCGGCCATGAAAAAGGATCATTCACCGGTGCCACAAAGATGAAAAAAGGCAAATTTGAAATGGCGGATAACGGCACAATTTTTCTAGATGAGATTGGTAACATGGATCTTTCCGCCCAGGTCAAACTATTGCGTGTTCTCCAGGAAAAAGAATTTGAACGTGTGGGCGGATATAAACCCATCAAAAGCGATGTCAGAATTGTGGCTGCCACCAATGCCAACCTGGAAGATATGGTCCAGCAGGGAAAATTCAGGGACGACCTTTATTTCAGGCTCAATGTATTTCCCATTTATATTCCCAGTCTTCGAATGAGAAAAACCGACATTATCCTTTTGGCAGACTATTTTTTGGAAAAATATACCCAATCCCATGAGAAAGAAATTAAACGGATTACAACACCAGCCATTGATATGATGATGGAATATCACTGGCCCGGCAATGTCAGAGAACTTGAAAACTGTATCGAGCGGGCGGTGATTCTCTGTAATGAAGGGGCTATCCATTCCTATCATCTGCCGGCAACCCTCCAGACCGGAACCAAAACCCAGACCTTGCCCCTTTCCCTGGAAGACCGGGTGGCAAGCCTTGAAAAAGAAATATTAATGGATACCCTAAAAAACACCAAGGGCAATATCAATAAAGCGGCAAAACTCATTGGGCTGACCGTCAGAAAATTTTCATATAAAGCTGGCAAATTCGATATAAATTATAAAGATTACCGCTAAATAGAACCCCTTCCTATTCTTTTATTTGATTTTGTACTACAGCGTGGGTTGACCCAACAGCGCCTTTCAATTTAAAGTGATTTCAGTTTTAAAATAATCCCAAATGGAGTGAAGTAACTGTTATGAAAAAAATTTTCTCCACTCTACTGGTAATCATTGGTTGTTTTGCCCTTTTCGCCTGCGAAAGCGATACCATTGATCCTGGCCAGTCTAAAGCCGGTTCAACACCCACTCTTTCATTTGAAACCCTGTTGCAGCCTGAAAAAGTTGAAATAACGCAAATGGTTGAGGCTGTAGGGACCATAAGGCCCAAGACAGAATCCAAAATCGAATCCCAGGTCACGGCCCAAGTTGAGAGGGTTTTATGCAGGCCGGGCACACGGGTGAAAAAGGACCAGGTATTGATCGAGCTGGATGCCAGAACCCTTTTGGCCAAGTTAAAACAGGCCAACGAAGGGCTGGAGTTTACCAAAAATAGTCTCCAACAGGCCCAAAAATCTCAAGAAGAGGCCAAGGCCGGACTGGATCAGACCCACTCCACCTATTTAAGATCAAAAAAGCTTGTTGAATCCAGGATTGTCTCTTCCCATCAGTATGAAATTGACAAGGCCACCTATTTAAAGGCAAAAGCCCGGCTTGAAAAGTCAAAACAGGCCAAACTTGCGGCCGGAAGCTCCATACGCCAGGCAGAGCATATTGTAAAGGAAGCCGGTATCGCCTTGGGATTTTCCAGGATAAAGGCCCCGGCAGAAGGTATTGTGGCCCGGAGAATGATTGATCCCGGTGATTTGGCGGTTCCGGGAAAACCATTGCTCATTATCCAGACCAGCGGGGCACTGCGGCTGGAAGCCAGCGTAAGGGAATCCTTGATTTCCAGGATTGTCCAGGGAAAAAAGTACGGGGTCAGGATTGAAACCGCCGGTATCCTGGTCACGTCAAAGATTGAAGAAATTGTGCCCTATGCAGACCCGGACACCAGGACCTTTTTGGTCAAGGCCGCCATTCCAGATACCCCGGGAATCTATCCGGGCATGTTCGGCAGGCTTTTAATCCCGGTTAAAAAGAAAGCTGTACTGCTCATCCCAAAGGAGGCGGTCACAAGGGTGGGACAACTGGAACTTGTCCATGTTCAAAATAAAGAATCCTGGTCCAAGGTCTTTATTAAAACAGGAAAAGAATATGACCAACGCCTGGAAGTTTTATCCGGGCTTGATGGAAATGAAACCATAGGATTTTAAAATCAACGAAAATGGCATCAGATAAAAGCAGCATTATCTCTAAGATTGTCCGTCTTTTTCTAACCTCCCGGCTTTCCATTATGCTTATTGTCATATCGTTGTGCTTAGGCCTTTTCAGCGTCTATATCACGCCCAAAGAAGAAGAGCCCCAGATTGTGGTGCCCATGGCTGATGTTTATATAGAAGCGCCGGGCGCAACCCCCCAGGAAATTGAAAAACTCGTGGCAACCCCCCTGGAGCAGATTTTGTGGGAAATCGATGGGGTTGAATATGTCTATTCCATGTCCACAAGGGAAACGGCCATGGTAACCGTCCGTTTTTTTGTAGGACAGGACAGGGAAGATGCACTTTTAAAACTGCACAACAAGATCCAGATGAACCTGGACCGGGTGCCGCCCATTGTCACCAACTGGCTTATCAAACCGGTGGAAATCGATGATGTACCCATTGTGAATCTCACCCTATATTCGAATCATAATGATGACCATGAAATCAGGAGAGTTGGTGAAGAGCTTCTCACAAGGCTTTCCAGGCTGGATAATATTTCAAGATCCGCCATTGTCGGGGGTAGAAAAAGAGAAATAAGATTTGAGCTGGATCCCCAGAGGATGAATGGGTTTGGCGTCTCGGTTCTGGATATCAAAAAGGCACTTTTAGGCGCAGATGTTTCCACCCAGGCAGGCACCATCAATCAGAACAACCAGGAAATCATTATTACCAGCAGTTCCTTTCTTTCTTCTTTGGATGATGTCAATAACCTGGTAGTTTCTAAAAAGGATGGAAAACCCATCTATTTGCAGGATGTGGGTACAATTATAGATGGTCCCCAAGAAGTTGATTCCTATACCCGTATTGGATTTTCACATTTCTTCCAACTCAAAAACAAGCCAGAGCAAGACCATTTTGCCACCTTTCCAGCCGTTACCCTGTCTTTTTCCAAAAAAAAAGGCACCAATGCTGTAAAAGTCGCCCAAAACATTGTCAAAGAGGTGAATAAACTTAAAACCGAGATCATACCGGACAAAATCCAGGTTTTGGTCACCCGTAACTATGGCCAGACAGCTAATGAAAAGGTCAACAACCTTTTAAGCGCCCTGGGATTTGCCGTTATTTCCGTGGTGATCCCTTTGGCCGTAACCCTGGGATGGCGTGAAGCTGTGGTAGTAGCCCTGGCCGTTCCCATATCCTTTTCTTTAGCCCTTTTTGTCAACCTTATTTTCGGGTACACCATCAACCGGGTAACCCTCTTTGCCCTGATTCTCTCATTGGGCCTGGTGGTGGATGACCCCATCACCAATGTGGACAATATCCAGCGCCATATCAGAGAAAAGGTGCTGGATCCTTTTCAGGCAACCCTTTTTGCAGTTTCAGAAGTCCTGCCACCGGTGATCATGTCCACTTTGGCCATTATTGTCTGTTTTACTCCCTTGTTTTTTATCACGGGAATGATGGGTCCTTACATGGCGCCCATGGCCATTAATGTGCCCTTAACCGTAACTTTTTCGACCCTGTGTGCCCTTACCATTGTGCCGTGGATATCCTACCATCTTCTAAAAACGGATCACGGCCAAACCAATACTCAACCGGAAAAGCAAAAGGGCCACCTGGTGCAGAAAATCTATTCTGCCTGCCTGACCCCTTTTCTTGAAAAACGGGTATTCCGGCTTATATTATTTATTCTTATTCTGATGCTTCTAGCAGGCTCCTGCGCCCTGGCCTTTTACAGGCTTGTGCCATTAAAGCTTCTGCCCTTTGATAATAAAAATGAATTCCAGGTGCTGGTGGATATGCCGGAAGGCACCACCCTAGAGTACACCCAACGGGTGGTGTCCGAATTTGAAAATTACCTGAAAACCATCAACGAGGTCACCCATTTTATCTCCTATACCGGGCTGGCTTCACCCATGGATTTTAATGGAATGGTCCGGCACTATTATACTCGAAAAGCCAGT
>JAAEMC010000173.1 GCA_024225895.1 Desulfobacteraceae bacterium
CGATAGTAAAAAAACTTTTTAATACAAAAACCACATCGAAATCAAAAGGGCAAATAGATATGGACGGTGCTCCTTCAAATCCTGGATCAGTGTTTCAAGTTTCCTGGCAAATTAAAAAAATTTTCCATATGGGATAAAATGTTTTGACCGCTTTATACTGGATACCTTCTTTTTAAATCGTTGGATATTTTCTTTAGGAGCAGCAATGAGGCGTTTAACAATATCTTCGGCTGCTTCAGAATGTACAGCAAGTTCCAATAGAGCCTGGGCCGCTTTTCAGCGCCTAAATCTTTTAATTATTGTTTTAGGTTCAGCCTATTTTTTTCCGGTCCTAACACCCTTTGAAAACGAGAAAAAATAAAAAAACCCCTCTACCCAAAGTGTTAATCTGAATAGACGGGTTGTCTTTATTAAAAGTTGGTGGAGGCGGCGTCCATTGAATAGATAAAAATTATTATAATAAAAACAAATGGTTAAATATTAAAGACAATTAAAATACCGTCATAAATACCGCAATTTTTTATATAATGATATTGAACTTTTTAAAACGAAATCCCTCTTTGCTACCAACTTCTACACACTGAATCAGGGTCAAATTCAACAATCCAAATATCCTGACAGCCATATTTGGGAGATATCTTTTTCTTAATAAATGCTCTGAAATATGCTAATCGCATATGCCCTTCAAGCAAATGATATGGTTGTGATAATTGTTTCCCATCAGGATCAGCTATGCCCTTCTTATTCTTTAAAATTATAATGGGATGAGGCCATTTTTTTTTATTCATATAAAAATCATCCAGCCAACCTATCAATCTCTTATTCATTAAACGATTACAAAATCTATCTCCCCAGTGATCTACCATATCCATTTTTAAGGAATTAACTTTGTTAAAAATGTCTTCGTTTGACCATGATTCAAGATTGAATGATAACCCTTCTAATCCTATCCACCAGTTTTTATCTATGAAAGAATCAAAGTGGCGAAAAACCCACTGTTCTATTACATTTTTAGGAAAGTTTGGGAGAGCACTTTGCAATCTTGGGTAGACTTTTCCGAAAGATTCATCACTTTGTGGTTTTAATTGGATAAACTTTTCCTTCAACATTTCCCCATACTGTTCTCTTTAAATTTTTAGATTCCAATATCGACTGATATTCGCTCCGCGTGGCCTAATCCTTTGTTTCTTGAGCAGGCATTTGAAAAATATCAGAGGAAATGATACACAGCAACAATATTCTTAAAATCAGTTTCAGGGAGCCAAATTGATTTATCGAGAACCAAAATGCGAAAGATGTAAACACATCCTACATGATAGGCCAGGATACCATTGCAGGGCCTTCCCAGATAAAATACCAGAGCCGATACTTACAGGTGAATTTGAGCATACCGTCAGGTTTCCACGACAAAAAAACAATATTATTTTTGAACCTCAAGATGGCAATAAATTAGTTACAATAGATGGTGAATTTCAAATTCCTGTTTTCAGTGTGATTTGCAATGACTGTTCTAACCTAACAGACGGGTCTAAAAGAAAGTGTAAAGCTTTTCCCGACGAAATCCCTTATGAAATTTGGGTTGGGAAAAATCCCCATATCGAACTGCATCCTGAACAAGACAATGATATTTTATTTGAGCACAAAGACCCTAAACAACTTAGATTCATACACTTTCATAAACATTTTTAACTGGCCATTTTTATCAAATCAAACACCACTCTAGCAAAAGCTGCTGATTTTGAAGAATCAGACAATAGCTGCATCATCTGATTTTGGTGAGCTTCGTTACTGTCCATAACGGCATCATCAACCGCTTTGGGAAAATCACCTAACATTGCCTGCTCAGGAGTATTATTTTTAATTTGTGTCATTACCAGTTCATTTTCACGTATCTTATCCTTGATCGTATAGGCATAGTTTACCAAATCATTATCGGTGAGGTTATCCGTGATAAAAAGTTCATTTAGCTTCCGGATGATCTGGGAAAGGAATTCTTCTTTCCTGTCTCGTGCTCTTGCCGTCCCCAAGCCGTCCCCGGGTTTAAGTTGATACCCTTCCATTTCTTCTTCAATTTTCAAATCCTGCTGGCGAATGGCAGACAACCGATAATGACTTAATACAACATTGCCCAGATCAATATCATCATCCTCAACTAAAGATTCGCGTAACATGGGCTGTAGGTTTCGAGCATATAAACACAATTTTTCTAAATCTTTGTTGTCGTAATCAACAATTTGAGACATGAACTCATAAAACCTGACAAAGGTACCCAAATCCTTTTTAAAGATTTCCAAAAACTCTTTTTCTTTTTTGCACTCTTTGAATTTATTTTCAGCATTGGCAATTAATACAGGATCATTTTGTTTTTTGGTCCGTTCAAATATATCTTTGGCTTTCTTATACGCCTCAATCGCTGATTTATATCGAACCTTCCATCGTTCCACAGCCGGTTTGCAAATATTTGCAATGGCTGCATTGCTTTTACCTTTTTGTAAATAGGCTTCGCAAAATTGCTCAACCTCCTGCCACAGAAAAATTTCGGCAGTCCTCAGTTTATCAAACAGATCAAAAACCAGATCCGGATTTGATACATGGGCCAACTCTGCTGTTTTGTAATAAGGCTTAAAGGATTCAAGAATATCTTCAGGATCATTGAAAAAATCCAAGATAAAAGTACCGCTGTCCGCTTTTCCCGGATAGGTCCGGTTTAGTCGGGACAGAGTTTGCACACACTCCACACCGCCCAACTTTTTATCCACATACATGGCGCACAGCTTGGGCTGGTCAAAACCGGTCTGGAACTTATTGGCAACGATCATAACCTGATAATCCCCGGAATCAAAGGCTTTTCGCATATCACGCCCTTTAAGATCCGGGTTCATATTGGTTTCAGTAAACTTTTCCCCAAGCAATCCCTCCACATTGGGATCATTTTCATTAAAAACCACTTCACCGGAAAACGCTATCATGGCGTGAATGGCTTGATATCCCATCCGGGCAATATATTTATCAAATCCTTTTTTATATCGCACGGCCTCTTTTCGAGAACTTGTAACCACCATGGCTTTGGCCTGTCCCGCCAATTGCCCCATGACAATATTTTTAAAATGCTCAATAATCACCTGGACTTTCTGAGCGATATTATAATCATGCAGACGAACCCATTGATTCAGCTTTACCGTTGCTTTTTTGCTTTCAACCTCCTGGTCGGTCTCTTTAATTTTTAAGGCAATTTGGTAAGCGATCTTATAATTGGTGTAATTTTTCAACACATCCAGGATAAACCCTTCTTCAATGGCCTGTCTCATGCTGTATACATGATAGGCCTCAGGCTTATTTGTTTTTGAAGGTTCTTCATCAGGGTTCGGCAGGCGGCCAAACAGCTCAAGAGTTTTAGTTTTTGGTGTTGCTGTAAATGCAAAATAACTTAAATTGCCCGAAGTGCGGCGGGAGGCAACCATCACATCTAAAATTTCATCTGTCGAAAGCTCTTTGTCATCATCCAAAGCGGTGTCAATCATCAACACTTCTTTTAATTTGCGCGCCGTGATGCCGGTTTGGGACGAGTGGGCCTCATCAGCGATAACCGCATAGTTTCGCTCTTTTAAACTCAAACTATTCTCAATGGCCTGTAAAACAAAGGGAAAGGTCTGGATGGTGACAATGATGATCGGCTGGGAGATCTCTAAAGCAGCTGCCAGTTTTTCAGACTTAGACCCCTCCCCGATCTTTTTATTGATTCTTCCTACCACCCCATCCATGTGCTCAAACTGATAAATGGTGTCCTGTAGCTGATCATCCAGCACGGTTCTGTCGGTGATAACTATCACGCAATTAAAATGTTTGTTACCCGAGGTATCATATAAAGATGATAATTGATGGGCGGTCCAGGCGATGGAATTTGATTTGCCAGAACCTGCACTGTGCTGGATCAGATATTTATACCCCGGTCCTTCTGTTTGGGCGGCTGTTATCAGCTCATTAACCACATCCCATTGATGATACCGCGGAAAAATCATAGTCTCTTTTTTAAATTTGCGGCCTTC
>JAAEMC010000174.1 GCA_024225895.1 Desulfobacteraceae bacterium
AAACAGTTCAGGATTTCATTTAAAGAGGCAGACCGGCAGAAAGGTATCACCGGAACCAATCTTTTAAGTCTATTGGAAAGACGTCTTGACAATGCGGTTTTCAGAATGGGTTTTGTCAACTCTAGAAATCAGGGCAGACATTTTGTAAAACATAATCATTTTACAGTTAACGGTAGAAAGGTGAATATCCCTTCTTACCAGGTTAAAAAAGGTGATGTCGTTGAACTAAATGAAAAGAGCAGAAAAATTCAAGCCATATCGGATTCTCTTGAAGCAATTGTCAGAAGAGGACTTCCCCAATGGATTGAAATTTTAAAAGATGATTTCAAAGGGGAGATTGTCGGTATTCCAGCAAGGGAAGATATCACACTGCCGATCCAGGAGCAGTTGATTGTAGAACTCTATTCAAAATAGTACCATTGTTTAAACGGTTATCTTAAATTACATTCAGGAGATTTACATGTCATCTGAAAAACTTGCATATGTGAACTGGCGGGAGATGATCAAGCCTGAAAAGCTTGATATTACGACAACTTCAACATATGGGAAATTTGTATGCGAACCCCTTGAAAGGGGATATGGAATTACAATCGGTAACTCGCTTAGACGAATTATTTTATCATCCATATATGGTGCTGCAATCGTGTCGGTTAAATTTGAGGATGCGTTACATGAATACAGCGTTATATCAGATGTCAGGGAAGATGTTTCAGAGATTATTCTGAACTTAAAAGAACTGAAACTCAAAGTGGATGATGCCGATGAGAAAGCCCTTACACTAAATGTTAAAGGGGAGCGTGAAGTGACCGGGGCAGATGTGGTCAGCCCGGACGGCAACGTAGAAATTTTAAACCCTGAACAGCACATTGCCACACTTTCTAAAAGCGGCAGACTTGATATGGCCATGGTGGTAAAAACCAAAAAAGGATATGCATTGGCATCCGCTAATAAGGATGAAGATGCACCCATTGGTACCATTCCCATTGACAGTGTCTTCTCTCCCATTAAACGAGTAAAGTATGTTGTGGGAACCTCAAGGATCGGGCAAAAAACGGATTATGACAAGCTGACTTTAGAAGTCTGGACTGATGGCAGTGTAACGCCGGAAGACGCCGTTGCATATGGCGCAAAGATTCTTAAGGAACAGATGAACCCGTTCATCAATTTTGATGAAAATCTGGAGCCCGATCATATTGACGATGAAAAAAGTGAAGATGATAAAAGCTTTAATGAGAACATTTACCGCTCTGTTGATGAATTGGAATTATCGGTTCGAAGCTCCAATTGTTTGAAAAATGCCAGGATACACACCATTTATCAACTGGTTCAAAAAACCGACGGCGAGATGCTTAAAACCAAAAATTTCGGTCGCAAATCTTTAAATGAAATAAAGGAAGTTCTGGCTTCCATGGATCTTTCCCTTGGCATGGACCTTGAGGGATTCGAGCCGCCAGAAGACGAGAATAATCAGGAGGGAGAGTAAAGAATACCATGAAACATAGAAAAACTATAATAAAACTGAACAGGACGTCAAGCCACAGAAAGGCTATGTTTAGAAACATGGTAACTTCTTTGTTTAAACATGACAAAATCAAAACCACTGAAGCCAAGGCCAAAGGACTTCGCAAGGTGGCTGATAAAATGGTAACCCTTGCCAAAAGAGGCGATTTGCACGCCAGAAGGCAGGCACTTGCCTATATCAGAGAAAAAGATGTCGTGCATACACTTTTTGACGAAGTGTCAGAGAAGTTTAGTTCAAGAGAGGGTGGCTATACGAGAATCATAAAGTTAGGACCCAGAAAAGGGGATGTTGCCCCAATGGTTCAGATTGAATTGATCTTTGATGCATAAATAGTGCATTAAGGTTT
>JAAEMC010000175.1 GCA_024225895.1 Desulfobacteraceae bacterium
CAGGTTTTCGACAGATGCATCCCCATTGATATCCACTTTTTATAAGATTGCTTCTTTAAGCCGGCAGGATATAGACAAACCCAACTGGCATCACTTCAGCATAAAGGAGCGGATTGGATACCTGGAAAAGTGCCAGGTGCAGCCAGCTTTCATAGATACCCACCACACAAAAGTGAAAAAAATGGTCGCTATCTATTTTAGCCTGGTGATCATTCTTTGTTCCATAGGATACAGCATCAGTTTTGGGCAGGCAAAAGAAGGATTTAATCAATTTGTCGAAAAAAGAATTCTTGTTCGGGAGTTAAAAGTAAATCCGGAGAATTCAGACCTTTATAACCTTGTGGGTGATTATTATTTAAGAGTGGGGGCATATGAAAAGGCCGTAGCCGCTTACGAGAATGTGATCAAGATTGATCCTGAAAATGTCTATGCCCTGAAAAAAGCCGGGGATTATTATTTCATCATAAAAGACTATGAAAAGGCCATTGATTATTACGAAAAGCTTGTTAGAGTTGATCCGGGAAATATTCATGCTCTGCAATATACTGCAGATTATTATCTTGGCATAGAGGACTACAAAAAAGCTATCCATGCTTATGAAAATGTGATCAGAATTGATCCTGAAAATGTTCATGCCTTGAACAATCTGGCCTGGGTGTTCGCCACCTGCTCCAATCCTGAATATAAGAATAAAACCGCTGCATTGGATCTGGCTTCAAGGGCGTTGGCACTCAAGCGGGAATCCTTTGTCCTGGATACCTATGCAGAAGCCCTGTATATGAATCAGGATATTGAAAATGCCGTGGCCGCTGCCAGGGAGGCAAAGGCTTTGGCAAAAGATAAAAAGGAATATTATCAGAGTCAGTTGTTAAAATTCCAGGGAAAAAGCATTCAAAACTGAAAATCGGTTCGTTTTTACAATCCCACCGGCAGAAAAGACATGCCCGCGAATTGAACGACCTCCTTGATCAGGCGGTCTGTTCTTTTTGAGATGATCACAGCCATGGTGTCTTGCAGGGAAATCAATTTTCCAAAGAGGCGTTCAAAACTTATGTTCTTTACAGTGCCATCAAGGGTGTTGGTTTCCAAAACCAGGTACCCGCTGGATAGCCGCCTTGTTTTCAAGCGCCAGACAAGGATCTCGATATTGCGGGCACTGTTATAGAGGTTTTGCTGGTCAAGTACATCAATCAAGAAGAACTCACAATTATTATTATAGGATTTGAGGATCATGGTATATAATCCGTACATTACTGCAAATACGCGGTCTCCCTTAAAATCAGGCTCAAACCCCAAAAGCATGGCTTCGGTGCCGTCCTTAAAATCCAGCACTTCGTAAATACGGTCAGGGGGGCATCTGAAGATTGCGTCAACCCTGGTTTCAAGGGAGTCGAGTCCGGTTTTTTTCAATTCATTTGGATTTTTTTTATAGAGTTTGACCGTCAATTCCTTGAGAAGATCCGTCACCAGGTTTAAGTGGATTTCTGAGACATCATCAATATCAGATTTGGCGATATCTTTAATTTCAAAATCATTGGCCATACATACGGACAAAGTGATAAGCAAAGGGCACAATACAAGAAAGGCATAATAATGGAGAACTTTTGAACATGGGCGTTTGAGCATTGTCATTAATCAAGCATATAAACAAAGTCATTGTATGTCAAAATAAAGAAAGGCCTTGACAATTATTTCATTGAAAAGGCCTTTCTTTTCGGTTTTGTTAATTAAAACAATTGGGATTGGCAGATTGAAAATAAAGTAATCAACCGCCGTTACTGGACTTGTATTCTTCAATTCCCTTGTGCAGTGTTTTAACAGCCAGTTGAATACAATGGTGTTTTTTTTCAGGAATATTTTGCAGGACCTTGAACACGTCTCCGTCATTCATGTTCATGGCATCATTTAATTTTTTTCCTTTGACCAGGTCAACGGCAGCCATGGCAGCGGAAATAGCACCTGCGCAACCGGTAATTTCGTATTTTACATCTTGGATAGTATCATTTTCAACCTTGAGATATACCTTCATGATATCGCCGCAGCTACCCACTTTTTCAGATATCTGGTCTGCATTTGAGATATGACCTATGTGTTTTTTTTCAAGATAATAATCAATTGCCGGATCGGCATACCCTGCATCGGTAAGCATTTTGCGTTCTGCATCGGACGATGAAATTTGCATAACCACTTTTTAAACCTCTTTTAAACCCCTCAATTAAAGCCATATTTTAC
>JAAEMC010000176.1 GCA_024225895.1 Desulfobacteraceae bacterium
AAAGGCCTGGATGGCATCCACCATAAAAGGAATCTCGGCCAGTTTACACAATTCCCCGATTTCCCGGATGGGGTTAATGATACCTATCTCATTGTTCACCGCCATAATGGCCACAAGGATCGTATTGGATTCTATGGCTTCCTTTACGGCATCAACAGTGATTAAACCGTTTTTATCCACATCAATGAAAGTGACATCGTATCCCAACATTCCTAAAAACTGGACGGATTCAATGATGGACGGGTGCTCAATCTGGGTGGTGATGATATGTCCCTTGGTTTCATGGTACTTGAAGGCGATCCCTTTCACGGCAATATTATTGGCCTCGGACCCGCTTGAACTAAAGGTAATTTCATCAGGTTTAACACCCATGGTTTGAGCAATTTCAAATCGGGCAGTCATAATTTGATCAAAGGCTTTTTTCCCTTCTAATGTGCTGGAGGATGGGTTGGCAAATCCCAAATCGCCGTTGGCATATTGCTTTAAATACGATTTGATTTCATCGCGTACGTAGGTGGTGGCACTATGGTCAAAAAAGATTTCCCTTCGCTTATCCACATCAATGTCGGCAAGCGGCTGTAATTTTTTTTCCAGGATCTCTCCATGGATATCCACAAAACCATGCACGGAAACAAGTCCCCGGGTAAAGAGGGCATCAACTTCTTTTTTAGAGTGTCCTGTGCTATTTTCAATCTCCAGGTAGGAAGGGCCTTTTTTGTTTTCTTGATAAAATTCATAGGCAAACTTGAGGATGTTTTTGTGCTCCTCTAACAAATAGGTATGAGTTCGTCTGGCCATTTGATTCATATGGGCTTTGATATAATTATTCAGCATGGCTTTGATCTTTCCCCTGTGTGAGATTTTTTTATAAATGCGACCCTAAAACATCAACAGCTAAGGACAGCCTTGAATTGTGTCATATGTATTCCTTATCGCAAGATTATGATAAATGTGAAAGGCCAGATACTTAGGCTGACAAAATATAAAACTACCTTATCCGCTAATTCTATAGAGTTTTTCGGGTCAATGCAATGTAAAACAATCGTATGTAAAACAATCGTATCGTACAGATTTAATACAGTAAAAACATCGGGCGATTTTATTCCAGGCGTTCCACATCTTTTTGCTTATCCGTAGCCCATTCGTGGAGCAGATCAAAAAGGTATTGAATCAT
>JAAEMC010000177.1 GCA_024225895.1 Desulfobacteraceae bacterium
AATACTGATTTAGCTGCGTTGGCATTAATTTTTCCATTTTCAATGAGCAGCAAAAGACTGGAAAAGGATTGAGCACAGACAGGTGATGCCTCTATTGAAATGCTTTTGTCGTTAAGCATTCCTAAAAGCTGGGTCATAATCCAGTTGGCTGCCAGCTTTTTATCCTTGAG
Organism: Desulfobacteraceae bacterium; assembly: GCA_024225895.1. Classification (GTDB taxonomy): domain Bacteria; phylum Desulfobacterota; class Desulfobacteria; order Desulfobacterales; family Desulfobacteraceae; genus JAAEMC01. The sequence continues at coordinate 171 of JAAEMC010000177.1, forward strand.
ATTTTTTATGGTTTCTTCAAAATAATTGGCCAACTCCAAGCTCGAGGTCAATACCTGGGCGTCATAATCCGGGATTTTATATTCTTTAATAAATCTTTGTTTTTTTTCATCAGGCAGTTCCGGTAACTCTTTGGCGACAGCGTCTATCCACTCATCATCGACAATCAGAGGCACCAGGTCCGGGTCTGGGAAATACCGGTAGTCATGTGCCTCCTCTTTGCTGCGCATGGAACTGGTTTTGTTTTGATTGGGGTCCCACAGCCTGGTTTCCTGCACCACATCGTTGCCTTCTTCCAATACATAGGTCTGCCGCTGAATTTCATAGCGGATCGCTTTTTCAACATTTTTGAAGGAATTTAAATTTTTTAATTCAGTTCGTGTGCCGAATTCTTCCTGGCCTTCAGGCCGTAAAGAGATATTGGCATCGCATCTAAAACTGCCTTGTTCCATATTGCCATCGCACACGTCAATATATCTTAAGATGGCATGCAGCTTCCGAAGATAGGCACCTGCTTCTTCCGGGGTTCTAATATCAGGTTCACTAACGATCTCGATTAAAGGAATCCCTGTCCGGTTAAGATCCACCATGCTTTTGGAACGGCCAGGATCATGGATCAGTTTGCCGGCATCTTCTTCCATGTGTATCCGGGTGATGCCGATCTTCTTTTTTCCATTTTTTTTTTTTTTAATATCAAGATGGCCGTGTTCGGCAATGATGGCAGCATATTGGGAAATCTGGTATCTCTTGGGCAGGTCAGGATAAAAATACTGTTTTCGGTCAAATCTGCTCTCTCTTTCGATTTTACAATTGGTTGCCAATGCGCTTTTTATTGCAAAAGAGACCACTTTTTTATTCAATACAGGCAAAACTCCAGGCATTCCGGTACACACAGGGCAGGTGTTGGCATTGGGAGATTTACCGAATTCTGTTGAACAATTGCAGAAAATTTTAGTCCTGGTGTTCATTTGTGCATGAACTTCAAGGCCGATAACGGGTTCAAACTGCATGGGTTTGTCGTATCCTCTTTGATCATTAGTTTACATTAAAAAATAACCCTTACTTATAACTTGGCCGTTTTTATTTATCAATAATATTTTTATTATTGCATTATAAGGGGTAAACCGATAAAAGATAAACCTTGGGCTTGCTAACCATCGAGAATAACAGAGGATAGTATTTTTAATGAAATATTTTTTATGTGTCCTGGGCATGGTAATGATTGTTGAAGGACTGCCCTATTTTGCATTTCCCAATAAGATGAAACAGGTGGTGCAAATGGTCATGAGCCTTGAAGATTCAGCATTGCGGAAATTCGGGTTTATCCTGATGCTGTGCGGGCTTACGACTTTATACCTGTGCATGGGCAGCGTCTCCTGATGTTTCGCGTATCAGACTACGATTACCACCTGCCTGAAGAAAAAATTGCTCAACAACCGGTTGAAAAGAGAAGCCGTTCAAAACTGCTGCGGATTGACCGGCAGACCCACAAAATTTCACATCATTCATTTGAAAATATTCTCGGCCTGTTGAAAAAAGGTGATTTACTGGTGGTCAACAATACCAAGGTAATTCCTGCTAGACTGAAAGGGTTTAAAGAGACCGGTGGAAAAGTGGAAATACTGATAATCGATTATGCTGCGGGCATTGCCAGTATAGATAGAACAGGCACTTTCAGGTGTGATTGCCTGATCAAAGCATCTAAAAGTCCAAAAAAAGGGGCAAAGCTGTTTTTAGAAGATGGGGTTTCAGCAGCCTTTGTGGAAAAAAGAAAAGGACCGGTGACAGAAGTCAGTTTTTCAAATTCAAAAGGATTTCTTGATTATTTGAAACACAATGGCCAGATCCCTTTGCCTCCTTATATTAAACGGACGGATAATACAATTTTAAAAGCGGATAAAACAAATTATCAAACCGTATATGCCTGCAAAGAAGGGGCGGTCGCAGCTCCCACAGCAGGGCTGCATTTTACGGATGAGTTGATTTCGCAGCTTGAAAAAAAAGGTGTTGAATTTGCAAAACTGACACTTCATGTGGGGTATGGGACATTTGTACCGGTCAAGGTTGACGATATCCGGGAACACCAGATTCATTCGGAATATTTTAGTGTATCCCGCAAGACAGCAGAAAAAATAAACAGAGCAAAAGCCTTGGGCCAAAGGATTGTGGCGGTAGGCACCACCAGCGTTAGAACCCTGGAATATCTTAGCGATGAATCCGGCAGGATCACTGAGCAAAGCGGCAGATGCGATCTTTATATCTACCCGGGGTATCAATACAAATGTGTGGATGCCATGATTACCAACTTCCATTTGCCCCAATCCACTCTTTTAATGCTGGTTTCGGCTTTTTATGACAGAAAAAAAATATTGGCGGCATATGAAACTGCGGTGAACGAGAACTACCGCTTTTTTAGCTATGGTGATGCTATGCTGATTGAATAGGGTAAATTATGTTTGCATTTGAAGTGATAAAGGATAATGGGCAAAACCCGGTATTAAAAGATGGTCAGGAACGAACCCGCCTGGGCAGGATCACAACCGCCCATGGCGATATTCAAACCCCCATTTTCATGCCCGTGGGCACAGTGGGCTCGGTAAAATCGTTAAGTGTTGAAGAACTTTTGACCTGTCAGGCCCAGATTATCTTGGGCAATACCTATCACTTGTATCTGAGGCCAGGATGCGAGGTAATTGAGAATATGGACGGGCTTCATAAATTTATTAACTGGGACAGGCCTATGCTGACTGACAGTGGGGGATTCCAGTTCTTTTCTCTGGCCAAACTGGCAAAATTTACAGATGAGGGTGTCTCTTTCCAATCCCATATTGACGGGTCCCGTCATTTTTTTTCTCCGGAAAAAGCCGTTGAGATTCAACTAATTTTAGGATCGGATATTATGATGTCCCTGGACTGGTGCATGGGGTATCCGGCAACAAAAATCCAGGCGCTGGAAGCCTTAGAAAAGACCACCATGTGGGCCAAAAGAGGCTTTGATTTCTGGCAGGAAAAGGGTGTAAAAAATGCATTGTTCGGAATTGTCCAAGGCGGCATGTATTCGCATCTTCGAACACGTTCTGCTCAGGAACTTGTGGAAATGGATTTCCCAGGCTATGCCATTGGCGGTCTGAGTGTTGGAGAACCCAAGAATTTGATGTATGAAATGGCAGATCACACTTTGCCGTTGCTGCCATCTGAAAAACCAAGGTATATCATGGGGGTGGGTACACCCGAAGATCTTGTCACCCTGGTAGGGATGGGGGCAGACATGTTCGACTGTGTAATGCCGTCAAGAAATGCCAGGAACGGACAGCTTTTTACTTCCAGGGGGACAATTAACCTGCCCAATGCCAAATACCGGCTTGATAAGTCTCCCATTGACGAGTCCTGCAACTGCTATACTTGTCAAAATTATTCTTTGTCATATCTACGGCATTTGTATAAATCCAGGGAGCTTTTATCCTATCGTTTGAATACCATCCATAATATTCATTATTACCTTGATCTTATGGCAAAAATACGAGATGCAATAAGGACTGATACGTTTATATCGTTTAAACAAGACTTTTTTTCAAAAAGGGAGAGCAAAAAATGACCATTGCACAAAAGATTGAAAAGACCATTGAGACTTCATCT
>JAAEMC010000178.1 GCA_024225895.1 Desulfobacteraceae bacterium
AATATACCCAATCCGGTGTTTATTCTGGATAAAGAACATTTTCTGATTTTAGATTGCAATGACAGTGCATTGTCAGTTTATGGATACAACCGCGCTGAACTCAGAAATAAGAACTTTGAACTTTTGTTTGGTTCTGGGGAAGAGTTTGAAGCTTTTAAAACCAATATTCAAAAAGCCTATCACGAACGCATTATCAACTTAAACCGGGAAGGGGCAAAAATTTATGTAAATATTTGGGTGAGTCCTGCAAAGTTCATCAATAAAAACGTATTGATTGTCACTGCCGTGGATATCACTTTGTCCATTGAAACAGAACAGCAGCTTATCCAGGCCGGTAAAATGGCAACATTGGGAGAAATGGCCACTGGCGTGGCCCATGAACTGAACCAGCCCTTATCTGTCATCAAAACCGCCTCAGGCTTTATCGCAAAGAAAATCAAGACCAAAAAAGAACTTGATAAAGATATACTGCAGACCCTGTGTGAAGAGATTGAATCCCACGTAGACCGGGCCTCAAAAATAACAAACCATATGCGGCTTTTTGGTCGAAAATCCATATTTAAAAAAGAAGAAGTCAACATCAATGACGTTTTAAAAAGAGCATTTGATATTTTTTCCCAGCAGCTAAAACTCAGGGAGATTGATGTTATCTGGATTCTGGATGAATCCATGCCAACCATTGAAGCAGATGCTGTCCGGCTGGAGCAGGTGTTTATTAATCTTTTGATCAATGCCAGGGACGCCATTGTGGAAAGATGCAAGGCTCAACAGCCTTCACAATTCATGGAAAAGCGGATTACGATTGAAACCGCTATGGTTGAACCGGGCCATCAAATCAAGATCATGGATACAGGCACCGGTATCAGCAAAGCCAAACTAGATAAAATTTTCGAGCCTTTTTTCACCACCAAAAAAGTCGGGGATGGTACTGGATTGGGACTTTCCATATCATACGGCATTATCAAGGAATTTGGCGGTAATATTTTTGTGAAAAATAATGAAGACGGGGGTGCCGCCTTTACAATTGTATTCACCCGCAGGGAGGCAACAGTTGAGTAAGACAAAACAGACATATCAACTGCTGATTGTAGATGATGAAGAAGGCATCCGCAAGGTATTGAAAATTACCCTTGAGCATTCCGGGTACAAGGTTTTTCTTGCGTCTGACGGTGAAGCCGGCTTGAAAATATTTAAAAAGATTAAGCCCCAGATCGTGATTACGGATATCAAGATGCCGGGTGTCGACGGTATCGCCCTGTTAAAGGCCATTAAGGAGATTGCGCCTGAAACAGAAGTGATTATGATCACCGGTCATGGTGATATGGATCTGGCTGTGACGAGCCTGCAATATGAAGCAGCTGATTTTATTACCAAACCCATTGATAATGAAGAGCTTGAATTGTCTGTGGAAAAGGCTGTGGAGCGCATATTTATCAACCAGAAGATCAAGACCTATATGGATGACCTAGAACATATAATTGAGGAAAAGGACCGTAAACTCTCAGAATCAGAAAAGCTGGTCACCATCGGCCACACCATTGCCGGTATGAGTCATGCCATAAAGAATATCGCCGGCGGCCTGAAGGGCAGCTCCTTTATTCTGGAACAGGGCATTGCGCAGGAGAACCGGGAATATCTTAAGCAGGGCTGGGAAATGATGAAGGGTAATATTAATAAAATTACCAACCTCTCCTTGGATCTGCTGAATTATGCAAAGACCACGCAACTTGTTTTTAAACCGGTAGATCCCAATAAACCGGTAAGAGAAGTCAAGGATTTGATGGAATACAAAGCCAGTGAAAAAGAAGTGGATTTCGATGTGGTTACCATGGCAAACAAAGAGCCGGTTCACATGGATGCCGATGCCATCCACAGCGCTATTCTCAATCTTGTCACCAATGCCTTTGATGCCATGAACACCTCATGGGAAGATGCGAGACAAAAGCGGGTGAGCCTGAAAGTTCAGGCCGGTTCCGATCATATCCTTTATACGGTCAAAGATAACGGGTGCGGCATGAATAAGAATATTAAAAATGCCCTGTTTAAAGAGTTTATCACCACAAAAGGGAGCCATGGCACCGGGTTCGGGCTGATGACCACAAAAAAAATTATCCAGGAGCATAAGG
>JAAEMC010000179.1 GCA_024225895.1 Desulfobacteraceae bacterium
CAGGCGTGATGGCTTGAAGCCCCATGCGCTGCATTAGACGAGCCACCCTTTTTCGGTTGACACAGTATTCCTGATCACGAAGCCAGTCTGTCATGCGCGGAGAACCGAATTCCGGATGCTTCATGTACTGCTCGTCGATCAGACGCATCAGCAGAAGGTTCTCATCTGTTTCAGCGACGGGTTTATAGTAGATGCCTGAACGAGGTACGCCTGCCAGCTTACATTGGCGTCGGATCGAATAGACGGAGTCAGGTTTCACCCAACTCCGACGCGTTGAAACCGGCAGGCTCATAACTTTTTTTCAAGCCACTTGATATCCATCTTCAATCGCCCGATCTCCTCGTAGAGTGGAGCTGCAATCTCATCCTCACTCTTTGATTGCCGTTTTTTTCCTGATGAAAAAAGCTCCGAGGCATTTGTGAGCAGTTGTTTCTTCCAAGTCGATATTTGATTTGGATGAATTTTATAATCCGTTGATAGCTCAGCTAAGGTCTTCATCCCCTTGATGGCTTCGACCGCCACTTTGGCCTTAAATTTGTCCGAAAATTGTCTTCTTTTACGAGTCATTTTCATGCGTCCTTTCTTACCATGTTTAGAACGCAGATTCCACTTAAGCAAGTGGTCCAAAAATCGGGGTCAACCGCAAAGTTGACAAATATGCCTGTTAATAATAATTAAATGAGCACTGCTTATAAACTATCTTATAAAAAATTTTATAAGATGGTTTGTAAATATAATATATATAATTTACAGGAGCTTATAATTTGGCTGATACTAAATCTTCCATGAAATCGTTAAAGGCCTATGAAAAAATCAGAGATATGATACTTACCGGCTTTAAACTTCCCGGTACCCGCCTGGTCCTGTCTGAACTTGAACAGGAACTGGGCATAGGCCGCGGTCCGGTTCGGGAAGCTCTCATGCGTCTTGACAGATCTGGTCTTGTTAAAAACATCCCATACAAAGGAGCTGTTGTTGCCGCTCCGCCCACTAAAAAAGAAGTCCTTCATATCTATGATCTGCGGGTTGATTTAGAGAGCAAACTGGCTGTTGAAGCAATGCAGTACCTGAATAAGTCAGATATCACAAAGCTTGAAGCGCTGAATGCATCCATGGAAGAACTGCCCAATAATCGATATAAGTATGACCGGCAATTCCATTATCATATTTATGAAGCATCCCAACTTCCCCACCTGTGCAATATTGCCCAAGCTTTGATTCTTTCTGTGGAAAGTGTTTTAAATATCTATCGATGGGAAAAAGATCTATGCATGAAATTTAATGCAGAACACAGAGCCATTATCAATGCCCTGAAAGATAAAGACCCGGAAAAGGTAAAAGAAACCCTGGAGATCAATATCAAAAGCGGTCTGGAAATCATTGAGGAAACTTATAACAAAATGTTGAGAGTTCCCTTTTAATCACCTGGTAGCATTCAATATTCTATGCCGCCTGCTATAAATCACATCAAGATTGCAATCGGTGATGAAGCGATTCGCCAGCCAGCCATTTTGCATAGCGTAGCCCAAACCTGAATAATGTCATGGAAGGATAATTTTTTTCTTTTTGAGTCTCTGCCTTCAATACAACTTTTTTAAAAAAAGAATTGAAAAAGAACTCAGAGTCGTCTGCCAAAGCATTAAATATGGAATATAGTGATTTTGAAATGGGGCAATACAATTACATGGATATTGTTTTATGGATACGGATTTTAGAGTAAATCGTCCACTGCCTTTAAC
>JAAEMC010000180.1 GCA_024225895.1 Desulfobacteraceae bacterium
CTCTATCCGCTGACTTTCACGCCTGCATTCACAATTTGCCAATGAATAACCGACCCATTTTCTGTGTGCAGCCTGAAAAATATCAGAAGAATCAAAGCCCGTCCAACTCTCTCTTAATCTTTCGTAATCATTCAGAGTGTTTTTTCGTCCTGGTTTCTGAATTTCGTTATATCCGCACCATAACCACTGGGACGGATGATTTACAGTTCCGGTCCGTACCATATTCAGATCAGTATAAACGACACCTTTTTTCAGATGCTCACCGGTTTCCACGGCTCTCGCATGATAACGATCCTGCCAGAATGCTCCTGCTCTCTTCATGCGATGGTTATGGTAATGCTGTTTACTTAATCATTTGTCTTAAAAGGGCCATTTTGGCATCAAAATGATGCCTCTAAGAGGTCAAAATGCCACCTGTTAATAAAATTAATATTTAATGTCAATAAGTTAAAAGCATTTGCTTGGTCCGACCCCAATTCAGTATTATTTTGGTTTTAGCGGATTGATGAGCGTTGCCAATATTTTCTATAAGTTGTTTATATTCTGCGTGTTTGGTTATATCTTTCATGCCTTGTCAATTTGTGTGACACTGTCACACTTTTTATTAAAACGCTCTTTTTATAATTATCTTTTCAAGTAATATTAGTTGACAATTTCGGTTGGTTTTCCTGTCTACTCGAAATGTGATGCCAAATTTCCTCTCTGGATGTATTATGCTAAAAATGGATGGCTTATCTTACTATAATTTCATCGAAGCTTCCAGTTCGATAATTTTATTATTCGCATCCTCAGTCACATCCGTGTCATGTTTAAATCGTGTTCGTTTGGGCGCAGGGTCATTGCCGATATCGCAAGACGGGAGTCGTTTCAGCTCATTTTCAATCCATTGTTCAGTGCTATCCGTATCAGCCAATGAGAGAGCACGTTGTAATGTCTGCGGGCTTCAGGAAATCTTCCGGAATCGCAAAGACAGCTTGCCTGACTGATTATGTTTATAACTGCATTTCTTTTATCCCCAAGTTCGAGGTACTTTGCTGCGATTTTCCCTTCAAGCGCAGCGACTTCCGAACCCAGATGAAAAACATCCCTGCTCTTTTGTGCTGCTTTGGCTGCCTCAAGGTTCAGAAGCTTTACGGTTTTCTCTGTCTTTAATGATTGGATATCCACCAGCGGATGCCCCAGATGAAGCTCATGAAGTATCCTCTTCAAATTTTATGGTAAATCGGGATTGTTTATTTTTTTTAAAATAAACAATCTTTAAAATCATATGGTTATCAATGATAATTTTGGATTTTTCAAAATC
>JAAEMC010000181.1 GCA_024225895.1 Desulfobacteraceae bacterium
AATTTAAAAAGGAGTCGCTATGGCACTAATAATCGGGTTTTATATCCTGTTCCCATTCGTAATAATCTGGCTTTGCCAGCGGTTTCCATTTTTTGATAAACTGGGTCCTGTTCTCATATGTTACCTGGTTGGTATTACCGTGGGAAACTGCGGCATTCTTCCGCAAGGCGCAGCAGGACTTCAGGATGCCATCAGTAGTGCAACAGTTGCTATTGCCCTTCCTTTGCTGCTTTTTTCCATGGATGTCCGGGCATGGGTAAAGCTGGCCGGAAAGGCGATTTTGTCCATGACCGGTGCCACCATTATTATTGTGGCCATGGCTGGTTTTGGCAGCATGCTCCTCGTGGAAAGAGTCGAAACACCCTGGAAACTGGCCGGCCTTGCTATTGGCGTTTATACTGGTGGCACCCCCAATATGGCTGCCATTAAGACAGCCTTGTCTGTTGATTCAACCACCTACCTTCTGATGCATACCTATGATGTATTTACCAATTTAATCTATTTGATTTTTGCCATGACCTTTGCCCAAAAAGTTTTTAATAAATTTTTACCCCGGTTTGAATTCCAGGAAAATGTTTTAGCCATGGAAGTGATGGAAACCGAAGAGGTCAATTCTTTTTCAGGCATGTTAAATAAAAATATCATTAAAAATCTTTTATTGGCGCTGTTGTTATCCTTAATAATTCTTGGTGTGGCCATTGGTATTTCAGAGCTTTTTCCCAAGGATTATGCCACGGCCATGATCATCCTTTTAATTACTTCCATGGGGATTGGCGCGTCATTTGTAAAGAAAATCAGGCAGATTCCCAAAACCTTTCAACTGGGGATGTATATTATTTTAATTTTTTGCCTGGTGGTTGGCTCAATGGCCGACCTCAAGGATCTGATAAATATCAACTGGGTGCTGATGTCCTACATTGTTTTTTGTGTTTTCGGAACCTTGATTCTCCATGCAGTCTTCTGTTTTATTTTTAAGATTGATACGGATACCTTTATTATCACTTCGGTTGCAGCCATTTGTTCTCCTCCATTTGTACCGGTGGTGGCAGGTGCTTTAAAAAATAAACAGATCATACTATCCGGGCTGACCACAGGCATTATCGGTTATGCCGTGGGCAATTATCTGGGCATCAGCTTTGCTTATATATTTAAAGCCTTAATGAGTTAAAAAAAGATATCATAGTATTTGAATACGGTAAAAGTCCCAGGTCTTAGGGCAGTCCATAAAATGAAAAGGAATCCACATGACGTCAATCCCCTTAAATAGCAAACCCTACCAGGAAGTATTGGAAAGCATGCAATCCTTTGGCAAGGATGATGCAAAATATAAGAATGGCCGGACCTGGTCGCTGGTTTACCATTTAAATGATGAACACACCCAGTTTTTAAAGGATGCCCATGGCCTCTATTTCAGTGAAAACGGCCTGAATCCCATGGCCTTTAAAAGCCTGAAACGCTTTGAACATGAAGTGGTGAAAATGGCTGCCGGCCTTTTGAACGGTGATCAAAATGTGGTGGGGACCATGACGTCCGGCGGTACGGAATCCTGTCTTTTACCTGTGATGACTTACAGGGAACGGGCCAAAGCCAAAAAACGGATCGGCTCCATAAAACCTGAGATCATTGCACCTCAAAGCATTCATGTGGCCTGGGAAAAAGCTTGCAAATATTTTAATGTGAAAATGGTTTCCATCCCGTTGAAAAAGGATTTTCGCGTGGATGTCATGGCTTTGAAAAAAAAGATCAATAAACATACGATAATGATTGTGGCCTCTGCCCCCTCCTATCCGCATGGGGTTATTGATCCCATTGAAGAGATCGGACAAGTGGCCCTGGAAAGAAAGATCCCGTTTCATGTGGATGCATGTCTGGGCGGATTTTTTCTACCCTTTATGGAGCAGATTGGATTTACATTGCCTGCCTTTGATTTCAGGGTGCCTGGTGTGACATCCATATCTGCGGATGTCCATAAATACGGGTTTGCAGCAAAAGGAGTTTCCATCCTGCTTTACCGCAATATGGAGTATTTGAAACACCAGTTTTTTATCCACCAGGACTGGCCGGGTGGTGTTTTTGCCTCCCCTGCACTTTTAGGCACACGTCCCGGTGGTCCCATTGCCGCAGCATGGGCAGCCATGAACGCCCTGGGAAAGAAAGGTTACCAAAAAATAACCGGGCAGATCATGGGATGTACTAAAAAATTGATGGACGGTATCAATACCATAGATGGTCTTGCCATCATGGGCCGGCCTCACATGAGTGTGTTTGCATATGCGAGCACTGATCCTGTGATCAATATTTTTGCTGTAGGGGATGTCATGGAAGATAAGGGTTGGCATATTGATCGGCTTCAACGGCCCGAAGGCCTGCATGCCATGGTAACACCAGCCCATGAAGCAGCAGCGGACCAATATCTTATGGATTTGAGAGAAGCAGTTGATTTTGTCCGGGAAAACCCGCAGCTTGGCTCTAAGGGAAATGCGGCCATGTACGGTATGATCGCCAATATCCCTTTCCGGGGCATGATCAAAAAACAGGTATTGAAAATGATGGAAAAAATGTATGGTCCTGACTGTGAAATGCCTCTGGATCAGGAGGGAAAAGAACCTCTTGCCATTCGACTTGGTGCCAGGGTTATGAACCGGTTAAAAGGTTTTAGCAAAAAAAAATAAATTTACCGGTGTTTTTTGCCTGCATACCGTTGCAACGCCCGCGTGATGGTCTTTCTGAACAAACTGGTATTAATGGGTTTTTCTAAAAAATCCGAAGCACCGGAGCGAAGCGCCCGTAAAGATCCTTCCTTGCTGCCGCATTTGGCAATTAAAATCACTTCACTGTCCGGATGCAGGCCTTTTATTTTCCGGGTAAGCGAGACTCCATCCATTTCCGGCATTTCAAGTTCCGTGATCACAACGGGGAAGGCGTTTTTCATTATGGCATTCACTGCAGATTCGGATTTTGTATATCCAATGGGTTCTAAGCCCGCAATTTTCAGTTCACTACAAATGCCTGCAACAACATCAGGGTCATAGTCCACTACTAAAATGCGCCGGTTATCCAGGCGAAGTACCCGGTTTATAGCTTCAACGACTTCGGTGTCATATTTGATTTCCAGTCCGGTTGTCAGTTCATCAATGGCATCTTTAAACGGTAGTCCGGGCCGGTAAGGCCTGTGGCTGGTCATGGCATCAAAAATATCTGCTACGGCAATTATGCGGGCCCAAAGGTGGATCTTTGTTCCTGAAATACCTAATGGATAGCCTGAGCCATCCAGGCGTTCATGGTGCTGATGCACTATTTCCGCCACAGGCCAGGGAAAGGGGATACGGCGTAGTGTTTCATATGCTGTGGTGGGATGCTCTCTTATGAATCCCCACTCATGGGTGGAAAGCTCTCCGGGTTTATTGAGAATAGCTGCCGGAATAATGGCTTTGCCTATATCATGCAGCAGGGCGCAGACATGAAGGCCTTCCAGATCTTCCTGGCTCAACCCCATTTCATTTCCGGTTTTTATAGCCAGGTCTGCCACATGCTTGGAATGCCCTGCAGTATATGGGTCCCGACTTTCAACCAATTCGCTCAATGCTTCGGTGATCCCTTTAAAACTTGCGGCCAGATCCTTGCTTAACCGCAATGATTCCTTTTCATTCTGCCTGCGGCGGGTGACATCGCTGATTACCTCAACCGTATGGGTAATCTCTCCTTGGGTGTCCTTGATGGGGGAAGCACAAAAATGCAGGATGCGTCCCAAATGCGACTCATGTTCTTCTGCTTCACAGTATATGCCTTTTTTCTGGGCTTTCAGGTGGGGACAAAATTCCGGAGGGCTGTCTGTTCCATGGAAAAGTTCATGGCAATGCAGGCCGATGAGCTGACTGATCTCTGTTTCCAGAAGTTGGGAGGTAGCGATATTGGCCCGGAGAATTTTAAAATCAGGGCCGATTAGCATCACTGCGTCATCCAGAGCGTCAAAGGATTTTCGCCACTCTTCAGATGCCATGGTTAAAGCCCTCATCATGGCTTCACGCTCACTGGTATCCCGGACCATACAGATGATGACTTCCATGCCATCCATGAGCATATGCTGGGCAATGATCTCAACAGGCAGGATTTTACCTTCCTGGTTCTGGCATAACTTCCATGAGATCACTCCACCACGGTTTTCCTTGAAACGGAAAAAACTTTGTTTTGCCTCTTTTTGAAATTCATGCGGCTGAAGTTCCCATACTTTGCTCTTTTTTAATTCATCAAGCCTATACCCGGTCTGCTGCTGGAATTCCATGTTGGCATCCAGAATTTTACCATCCATATAATTGACGATAATAATCCCTTCCCGCGCCAGTTCAAAAATGGACCGGTATTTTTGTTCTGAGACCTGGAGTGCGGCTTCAATTTTTTTAGTATCTGTCACATCCATGAAATGGCCTATGGCTGCCGGCTGTCCTTCATACTCTATTGGGGCGACACTTTCCAAAATCCACCGGATATCGCCGTTGCTGGTGATCACCTTGAATTTATAAGGTGCCAACCTTTTTTGTTTCAGCATCGAGACAGCATCCTTTCTGAGCTGTTCCCGGTCTTCGGGTGCCACCAGATCCAAAGGATCCTTTCCAAAGAGTTCTTCTTCTGTATACCCTGAAATTTCTTGGAATTTAGTGTTTGTAAAACAGAATTTTTGATCCTGGACCACATAGGTCCCAATGGGAGAGTTGGTAAAGTAGCTTTTGATTTGATCCTGGGCAATGGCGTAATGCATCATTAATACCTCTAAAAAAATGAACCATCAATTTATGTCAAACGGACAGCGGCCAAAAGGTACCATAGCATAGGTGTGCCAATATACCAAATCTGTTTTTTGTTTGATATTCAGCAATGTTAGGGTGTGATTTATATTTCTATTTTCATGCCTTCCCGGGCAAAAAAGACATCCATGTTACCATAGGGTTTGTCCAGATTAAGGCGCCTGGCATGTCCATCCAAGATGGCATCTGAGTTGACAGGCTCATGGTGAAAAAGGGCAAGGCTCTTTACCCCGGCTTTTTGGGAGGATTCAATGGCAAGTTCCATGCTGGTATGACCCCAGCCGATTTTGGAGTTCTGGTACTCAGCTTTAGAGTATTGAGCATCCCGGATGAGCAGATCAGCGCCTGCGAAAAATTTTTCCATGCGGATATTTTCTTCCTGGGCTGATTTTTCTCCTTCCAGGGCCATTATTTCATCGTAGGAAGGGTCATTGGGATCTGTGCAGAAAAGATTGTGGTAGGGTTCTGAATCATAGAGGGTGCATATAACTTTGCCTTTGTATTCAAACCTGTATCCCAGGCAGAGGACGGGGTGGTTGGCGTACCGGGTGGTAATCTTGATATCTTTATTCTTAATATCAATCGGACCTTCTTTTATTTCAATGTACTCAATCCGGGATGTCAGTTCAACCTGGTTGACGGGAAAATACCGGTAGGTCATTTGACCGCCGACAATATCTTTGAGCGTCTCGTCATGGAAGCTGACAGGTCCGTAAACCCTAAGTTTTGTTTCCTTGGCATATATGGGCGCAAAAAAAGGAAATCCCATGATATGATCCCAGTGGGTATGGGTTAATAAAAGATCGGTATCAATGGGAGCCTTGGAAGATTTATTTTCCATCATATGATTTCCCAGATCGCGGATGCCGGACCCTGCATCCAGGATAATTTGTTTTTCAGGAGTACCAAATTTAAGTTCTATGCAGGTGGTATTCCCCCCGTATTTTACAGTATCCGGACCAGGACAGGGAATCGAGCCCCTGACGCCCCAAAATTTTATTTTCATGACACATCCTTTTTTGTGATATTTAAAAAGACCTTGGCATCTTCGATTTCGTCCAGGATATCTTGTTTTAAAGTGATCAGGCTGGAGTATTTGATCTCATTTTTTTCAAGCAACGTTTTTAAGATGGGGTTATCCGGAACACAATTTACAGCGTCCTTGCTGTCCAAAGTTTTGGCAAAGATATCTGCCAAAGCAATGGTTCTGACAATTTTTTGGTGGTCTTCGTCTGCCTGGCCAAATGTATGATGATAACAGATGGTATCAAAAACTATTCCGCGCAAACTCCATTTGTCCGCGATTAATTTCCCGGCATGCATATGATCTATGCCAAAGACTTTTTTTTCTGCAGCACTTAATGCGACTTCCCTTTCAAAGGCATAATTCATCACAGTTGCGTAATCTTTAGAAAAACAGCGGATCAAAGGGATCTTGCCGATATCATGGAGTAATCCTGCCACAAAATACTCTTCATGGTCGGCCTTCAATACACCAGATGCGGCGGCAATGGCTTTGGATGTTACTCCGGTGCTGATGCTGTGTATCCAGAAATTATCCATGAGCTCACTTTCCGATTCATCTTCCCCCTGAAGATTTCCCAGGATGGCCGTACTCAATGCCAGGTTCTTGATGGTGTTTAAACCCAGCATGATAATGGCTTTTGTCAAAGAAGTCACAGGTTCTCTCATGGCATAATATGCTGAATTGATTAAATTTAAGACATTGCCGGTGAGTACCGGATCAAGGGATACTACTTTGTTGAGATCATTGGCAGATGTGTCCGGACTGTTGCAGACGTGTAAAACCTTGGAAACCGTTGTGGAAAGGCTTGGCATCTTTGACAGGTAGCTTTTAATGATGGCAAGGCGCTTGGTATTCTGTGTTTTTGTTTGGTTCATGAGTCGCTGTCTGGCAATTTGATTAAATGGTATACAATCTGTCCAGTCCTTTTAATTAGCAATGTTTTTAATACCATTACATGAATCATACAGTAAAATATTGTAAGTGTTAAGCTTTCTTATGTAAACTATTATATCTTTTAAATTAAATCTGTTATTTTCAAGGTTGGATTCGGATTTTTTAAATACCCTGATTGAACAATGAATTAAATGGAATTGTTAAGATGAATTTGATATGGATGTCCAATTAATTAAACATGGAAGCAAAAAGCAAGTCACCTAAAATGATACCTATCTTTGAATTAACTCTTGATGGGCTGACGGCCATCCTCAAGCAGGACCACAAAAAAGGTGGATTCCACGCATCTGCCCTATACCGTGAGGTTTTCAAGCAAGGAAAGCAAAATTGGTTTGAGGCGGATGAATTTGTAAAGTCTCCTGCTTTGACAAAGGTTCTTTTACCCCTTCTTGCAATAAAACCCGATAAAATTGTGAAAACAATTAATGAAGAATTTTTAACCAAGTTTATAACAAGGCTTTCCGACGGTCAAAAAATTGAATCTGTCATTATACCCATGACCCGTTATAAAACCCTTTGCATTTCCTGCCAGGTGGGCTGCAAAATGGGTTGCAGGTTTTGCGAGACCGGCAGGATGGGCTTTAAAAGAAATTTAAGCGTTGCTGAAATCATCAGTCAGGTTTATAACGCCAGGTTTTTCCTCAAAGAAAATATTCAAAATGTGGTTTTTATGGGGATGGGGGAACCCTTTGATAATTTTGATAATGTCATCAAAGCAATTGAGGTTATGAATGTCCAGCAAGGTCTCGATATCGCGTCAAGGCACATCACCATCTCCACTGCCGGATTATCATCCGGTATTGACAAACTTGCTGCGCTTAAGTTAAAAAATATAAGGCTGGCCGTCTCCATCAATGCTGCTAACGATGAGGTTCGGTCAAAGCTCATGCCCGTGAATAGAAGAGTTCCTTTAAAGAAACTTAAAACAAGTCTGACGAATTATCCACTTAAGAAAAGGGGTGCTTTTTTAATGGAGTATGTTTTGATCAAGGGGGTGAATGATTCATTCCAGGATGCTCAAGAATTAGTCGAGTTTATTGGACCCCTGCCGGTTCGTCTGAATTTGATCGGATATAACCCGGTTAAGGATTTTGATCATCCACCGCCAAGTGAAGAAGCATTGCACAGGTTTGGTCAATGGTTGACCGATAAGGGCATCTTTGTCATCAAACGGTGGAGTAAAGGCCGGTCTGTTTCAGCGGGGTGTGGACAATTGGGCGGATTCTTATGTGAGTAGCACTGAATGCAAAGATTGATATAGCGCTTATAAACCTGGTTATGAAATAAGCATGGTGATCGCAAGCAGCTTATCTGGATTAATAATTACAAGCAGTTGCGATTTTGAGGTAAACGCAAAAGAAGACGTCGTTTTGCATAAATTCATGGCAAGTTTACGTGCGTTTTCCTTGATGACATAAGTTCAGGCTTTGACTGTAATAGTGTAAAAATGATATAAATAAATATTTTAATCATATGAACAATCCAGGTGAAAAATGAAATATACGGACAATGAAAGCCAGGCTGGCGAGTATCTAAGACTGACTTTAAGTCTGCTTTCCAAGCTTAAGCTTGTGGCGAATCCGATGAATTATACAGTGATGTACGAATATGCTTCCGGCCATAATGCCGAGCTGAGACAAGTTGTTGACAAGTGCTTGAAAAAATCCAAATCCATCACTGATGAGCAGATCATAGAGTTTTATAATAAGTTTATTGAAAGCAAGGAGCAGGTTCTAATCACCAAACTTCTGGCTGGTATGAATTCTATTCTCAAAGAAGTCTCCAGCCATATCATTGATGTGGAAGGCGATTTTGACGGACATGGCAAGAAATTGGGGGACCTGGCCGTTCAAATCAATGAAGTTAAAGACCATAATGATATCAAGGATATTGTTGATCTGATCGTATGTGAAACAAAAGAACTTGTGATTTCAGGCAAACAGCTTCAGGAACGAATGAAAATGACCTCTGAAGATCTTAAAGTCTTAAACCAGGAATTGAAAAAATCCCAAAAAGAAGCACAGACAGATCTTCTTACAGGTTTGATCAACAGAAGAGGCCTGGATTTGCGTCTGGAAGCTGAATTAAAAAAAGCATTCAGCACCAAATTACCCTTTTCCGTTATCATGGCGGATATTGATCATTTTAAGCGGGTCAATGATACCTATGGCCATCTGGTGGGGGATTCATTGTTAAAGGGCCTGTCCAATCTTTTTAAAACAAAACTTAAGCGGGGCGGTGATGTGGCAGGCCGGTTCGGCGGTGAAGAATTTTTATTCCTTCTGCCTGCCACCAAACTGGGGGATGCAAAGATCGTTGCCAATAAGATCAAACTGGCTGTTTCAACCAAGGAATGGAATTTTAATGACTCAGGTATCAAGCTGAGTAGAATGACTATTTCCATGGGGGTGGCCATGTACAAAACCAATGAATCTTTGCAGGATTTTATTGACAGGGCGGATAAAGCGCTTTATCAGGCAAAGAAAAACGGCAGGGATCTGGTTATCACCCAGGAGCAGCTATAACTTTTTGTGTTTCATGAAAATTTCATCTTGTGAAATATCGGGGTTAAGCATTTTTACGGCCTGAGTCAGATTCAGGCCGGGGTATCCCCTTCATTTTTCAGCCGCTCAATATTATCCCTGGCAAATTCGATGGTTGGATCTATTTCAAGGGCCATTTCATAGTATTTTACAGCCAGTTTGGTTTGACCCATATCTCTGTAATTTGATCCGATATTTGCATAATTAATGGCAAGGGACGGATCCACCTGCAATGCGTTTTCAAAACAGGTGATGGCTTTTTCATGCTCTTTTTTCATGAAATGGCAAAATCCCATGGTGTTGTACATGTCCGGCCGCTGGTCATCTATTTGCAGGCCTTTTTCAAGGATTTCTATGGACAAATCGTATTTTGCCAGATCTTTTAAACAGGCGCCCATATGGGAATAGATGTCAGCCATATTTAACCTGACCGGATCCCTTTGAAGTGCAGTTTTAAATTCTGTGAGCGCGGTATCATAGTCCTCCATGGCATTGAGCATCAACCCTTTGTAAAAGCTGGTGTAGTATTTACCGGGGAGAGCATTTTCAAGTGCTTGGAGTTTCATCATTGCCTGAACCGGATGAAAACTTTCTGTAATCAACCTTGCTGCAAACATGCCCACGCTGGCGGAGACGGCGCGTTCTCTGAAATGGGCTCCGGGCATGATGGTGTAAAAGGCCGGTATTTGAAGATCTTTATGGGTGGTATCAATGAGCAGGATATCGAAGTTCCTTTGGCTAAGGGCATTAACCACACCCTCCACTTCAGTTTTAATATTGGAAGAGGATAGATCGGGCAGGGAATGGATATCCACAAGCTTTTTGGGGTGTGTAATAAACCGGGCTGCTTCAATTTGAGTGAATTTGGGTAATCCTGAAGCTACATAATTGGTGCCTGAGTTAAAATCACCGGCAAGCTGGGCTGTCTCGGTCAATGCCCGGCTCAATGCCTTTTGGGGGTCTGGGGTGGTTCCCGCGGTCCAGACAATTTCGCTGGTATCCGGAAAGGTTGAGGGGTCAAAGGCCAAAACCCCCACTGTGGGTACCCCTGTATCCAGGGAGAAATCAGAAGCATGGACTTGAATACCATTGTTTTTGTATTTGGACAGGATTTCCAATGTCAGCGGGTCTGTGACTGAGTCAAGATCAATCCCCGGTATTTGGATCTTGTCATGGCTCACCAAAGAAGAAGTGTGCCGTTCAACCAGTTCACAAACCCCCTGGCTGATGGCTTCTTCATTGCAATTGCCTGCACAGGGGCCGTTGAACTCATTAATCATATAAAACCAGTTAAAGGGGATCAGCACTTCCTCTTTCCGGGTAAAATTGTAGCCCCTGGTCCATTTTAACGGCAGGTCATCA
>JAAEMC010000182.1 GCA_024225895.1 Desulfobacteraceae bacterium
AAATCAGATCTCAATGCATAGCTTCGCCCCTTCGGTTACATATATGTGTCCGAACACAGAAGGCCTGATCGCATTGTTATGAAGCTTAAGTGCAAGAAGCAAACCTGGTGTGTGGTTGTTGATTAAAAAAGTGAAAATCAGGCAAATACCAAGGAGCCAATTGCCGGAAATAGAGGATAATCCGTTTGTTTATTTGAGTTATCTTTGTTTGATATCAGGCGGTTGTAAGGTGTTCGCCCGTTTAAATATTTTATGTTTTTACTCACTATAATTTTTATTTGCCTTAGGTTTGCAAAAGTCCTGTTCCAAGGAAAAATAAAAAGGAGAGAGAAAAAGTCGATTTTACAGATAATTGCTCTGGCAGGCATGAATGAAAAAACCTTCACTTGCTTTGAAGGGAATAGGTTTGGTTAACATGTTGATTTTAAAAAGAATGTGCTCCATTCAGGTGAAATGTTCTGTCAGGGTGAAAAAAGTTGTAGGAAATTTCATACAATTTCTTTTTTATGATCATCTGCATGGCGCTTATCCAAGCTTTTAAAAATGGCGGAGGAAAAATCCTGCAAAATTATGGCTAAAATGAGTGCTCCATTGCACGTTTCAATATGTCATGGTTTAAATTTTCTATGATTTCAAACTGTTATGATGAAAATTACCCTTTGGTACGCTTATTGCGAGTTTACTTGCCCATCAGAATCAAAAAGATCAAAAGACAGTTTTATATTAAAATTTTAAATGCCACAAAAAATGATTCATTGAAAAGGGGGGTTAAGGTGAAACACTCGATAGCTATCTCCATTATACTGGGTATAATATTAGGTGTAGTGATTTTTTCTGCGAATATGGTCTATGCCCTGTCCGGAGATGTGTACGGCGTATGGCCTTTTGGAAGCACAATGGTGATTGACGGCGATGTCCAGGTGCCGGCAGGAGAAACTCTGGTGATTGAACCGGGCACTGACATTCTTTTTACGGGCAGATACTCCTTTACAGTTTTTGGCCGGCTTCAGGCGGTGGGAACAGCAGACCATATGATTGTTTTTACCAGGGCTTATGATACCGAGGCTTCAAAATGGAGCGGGATTCGATTTGATAATGCTGATGATGCATCGATTTTGGAATTCTGTAAAGTGGAATATGTCCATAAGGACGGAGCCTGGCCTTTTGTTCGCGGGGGCGGCATCTGGATTGACAATTGTTCTCCAACAATCCGCTATTGTACCCTTACTCAAAATTATTCCAGAAATGAGAACCGCAATGGATCAGGGGGCGGTGTCTGCCTGAACAGCAACAGTAACTCCATTATTGAGTATAACACCATTGAATTCAATGAAGCGGATTCCGGCGGCGGCATTCTTGTTGGAAATGACTGCAATGCCGTTGTTCGCAATAACCAGATTTTGAATAATAGATGTTTTTCCTCTGGTGCCGGCATTTATGTGTCTGCCTGGGGGAATGCCGAAATATCCAATAATCTTATTAAAGACAACTATTCTTACGGTTGGGCGGGCGGTGGCGGCATTACCCTTTGGAATGCCTATTGCCGGGAGGATGGGTGTACCCGTGTTTTCAATAATATGATTATTAATAACACGGCCTTGACCTGGGGTGGCGGCATCTACAGCCGCTATAATGAATCATTAATTTATAATAATACCATTGCAGGTAATTCTGCTGACAGTGGCGGAGGTATCCATGTGTTGAACCAGGGTAATATGGTGCCAGTGATTTTTAATTGCATTGTATGGGCAAACACTGCGACCCAAGGCCCTGGGATCCATTTTTACTTCAGCGAGACCACACAGGCATCGATAACCTATTGCGATATTGAGGGTGGCTTCAGCGGTATCGGTAACATTGATGCAAATCCGTTATTTGCAGACATATCCAATAATAACTACCAACTTGGCCTGGGATCGCCATGTATCGATGCGGGTGACAACGACTCAGAAGTATTGCCGTATACGGATTATTACGGGGATGCGCGTATGTTTGATGACCCGGCGACAGCGGATACCGGAAGCGGTCAGGCACCCATCGTAGACATGGGTGCAGATGAATATCACGTCGATCCTTGTCCGGCGGATCTAGACGGCGATCAGGATGTGGATGAGGATGATTTGGTGATTTTAACCGGTGATTTCGGCAGAAGTGACTGCTTTGGAAGCTGCCCGGCTGATTATGACGCAGACAATGATGTGGATGGGCAGGATTTGTCATTCTTTTCATTATACTATGGACAATGTCAGTAACTGGAGGGGCTTTAATTGTGCCCACCCATTTCATGATTAAAAAACAGGCGCTGCCTATGAATAGAGCTAATCAAAAACGATGGATAATTGCTTTGTGTGCCGCCCTGTTTTTGGCTGTCTTTCCTCTAACGCTTGCCGGGTTGACCTATCCCCATGGGGAAAAACTCAAATGTTTTAATAAGGGAGAGGCGTTATTCCAAAAAGGCAGGTATGCCAGGGCAACACTTGCATTCGAAAAGGTGGTTCAGATAGACCCTCACTATCCGCCCGGCCATTTTAAGCTTGGGAAAACCGCCATGAAAATGAAAGATTATATGACGGCCTATACCCATCTTTCCAGGGCCGTGAACCTTGATCCGGGGTTTGTCGAAGCCAGGATTGAATTTAGCAGACTTTTGCTTGCCGGTCGGGCGATTGAACAGGCAGATGAACATATCCAATACATCCTAAAATCAGATCCATCCAATGTGGATGGCAGGATTCTGAAAGCATCAGTATGTTTTCTTCGAAAAGAGATTTGGGCATGTGAAAAGATGTTGTTTTCCCTTTTAGAAGATAATCAGTTTTCCCCTGATATTTTTATCATGCTGGCCGCCATATCAAGACAGCAGCAAGATCCATTTGCAGCAGAGGTCTATATTAAAAAGGGGTTAGAGAAACATCCCGAAAATGTAACCTTGATATTGAATTTGGTCCGCCTTGATGTTGACAAGAAAGACTATATTGCTGCTGCTGCCAATTTAAAAAGAGCAGTGAGTTTAAAGCCCGAGCATACAGGGCTTAAGCAGGCGCTCAAAGATGATCCTAAAAATGGACCTGCCTGGTTGCAATTGCAATGGCAAAAACCTATTTAACTTCTTTTTTGTCTCTCATCTCTTCAAAACAACCTGTAGGGGCGCGCCCTTGTGTGCACCCGTCCATAGGGCTGAATTATTCTTAAAAAGTGTGTCTACACAGGTTTGACCCTGTAAGACAATATAAAAATGAGTTGAGAATTGGATTATTCCAGCACCTCCATATCAAATCCCTGCCTGAAATAGTTGACTATGGATTTTGCTGTAAATTCAGGGTTCCAGTTTCCTTTGCGCTGCAGTTTTGCCATGTTGAAGAACTCAATAAATCCATCATCAGATACCACGGTATAGCCAAGGTCCAGAAGATAGGTTTTTAAGGTCCGGTCCGGATATGGCCAGCCTTCATTTAAGGCAGCTTCGCTTCTGTCAGTATACGAGGTGTTGTTTTCAAAAAGGGTGTCATTGGCGGTCCCCAGGGCCGTATCTTTGGGATCGTTTTCCCATTCATAGAGGTGTTCATTGATGAGGACATTATTGCTCACCGTGTTGCCGGTAACACCGGGGAATGACCATTGAGAACAGGCCAGGTTCCCTTGTTCAACACCATCCTCTACCCGGATGGCCCCGTCTGCATTTTTGGTATCAAAGATATTATCATGGATAAAATTGCTGCGGGTGGCTTCTTCAAAGACATGACTGTAGCAATACCATCCCAGGGCGGCTATCATAAGGCCGTAGGTGTCTTTTTCATGCTGGGCGCCGGTTACAATATTATTGGCCACTTCCACCTGGTATGCTCCTGATGTAAGCGTAAACCCCCATCCCGGATGGCCCCGGTTATCATTGGTGTTTTCACCGTCAAAGCGCAAAAGAACATTATCCAGCAGGGTGCCGGTGGGCCCGTCCGCATCCGGGTAACCGCCATGGGCGCCCAGGGCAACATATCCCTGGTAAAAAAAGTTTCTCTCTACTTTCATGCCGCCGCGGAATTGATCTCCGGAAGCACCAACCATACTGATGGTGTCAAAAATCCCTGATGCCATGCTGTCGCATTCTCCTGAAATATAGAGGTTCCGGTTGTAAACATCAAAATACTGGTCTCCTGACGGCGGCCAGCCGGTAATCTCAGGATCTCCGCCTGCAAAGCCGTTGCGCATGAAAATGCATTCTTCCAGGCGGAACGTTGCATCCCGGTTTCCATAGAAAAACATACCCTGAATATGGTTGTGGTCGTCTCTAAAGGAGTCAATGATGACACAGCGTCTGAAGGTGACGTCTATTGAGGTGTTCTGGATGCTGCTTCCGGTCGTACCTTCAAAGAGGCAATCTTCAAGCAGGATATCGACAGCATCATTGCCCTGGAAGATGAACCCGAGACCTCCGCCTCTTTTTTCTCCCCGTCCGTCAAGATGCAAAGACAGAAATGCCATGTGCTTGGGATCCGGTTCCGACCATCTCCGGATAAAGATATCATGGGCAGGGTTAATGAACCTGGGCCTGGACTGGGATAGATCTCCGTAAGCGCCGAGGATCTGTCTTTCAGTTTCAGATTTGCCGCCGCTCATGGTCAGGCTTCCGCCTGCGATCTGTGTCAGACCGGGATTGGTCTGCTGAGCATAGGATAAAAGATCCTGGTAAACATCAAAGGTTTGGCCGCGCTTAAAGAGCCACCAGTCCGGGTAACCATACCGGGTGCCGGCCCTAAGCTCTCCCGGGGCTTTATAATTGGTGCCGTCCCAGGGAGTGCCGATATCTTCTGACGGATCCTGCCGGGGCGCCACATAGGCCCACCGTTGAAATGGTTTGATAGGGCCGGTGGGGTTTGAAGGATCGGTTCCGTAAGCAATGTTACCTTCACCTGTTGGACTTCCCTGGGAATCCACTATTTGGCTGCCGTCCCAGAAATAGATTTGGGCACTGGTATCATTACCGTCATTACTGATGTAAAATATCCTGGAGCCGGGCTGGTTGAGATGGGTAAATGGGTATTGGGATGTGTCATAGGCAGTGGGAAAAGGTTGTGTCCATCCGGTTTGGGTTTCCAAATTAATAATGAAAGCGGCCAAATCCAGGCCGTCAATATCCAGGTCTTCATCTGTATCATAGCTACAGGTCCCTGTCAGGGAGCATTGAGCCGTACCAAATCCTTGTGCAAATGAATCCAAGCCGGTAAGGCTTGCAAAGACAGAGATTTTGAAAAAAAAGAACCAGCAAAGCATGATCATAAATCGTTTGAATATTTTTAAATGGGGTGAATGATTTTTCATACGCTTTTTCCTGTGGCTTGGGTTGATAAAAAAAGGCACATATGTTCTTGAGGATGCCGGGATAGCCGTGTTAATCTGTTTTACCTTGTACTAACAACAATTTAATGTAGCAAAAACAATGCCTTTGGCTCCATAATGTTT
The DNA here is from genome assembly GCA_024225895.1 of Desulfobacteraceae bacterium. Lineage (GTDB taxonomy): Bacteria > Desulfobacterota > Desulfobacteria > Desulfobacterales > Desulfobacteraceae > JAAEMC01. The sequence continues at coordinate 5,455 of JAAEMC010000182.1, forward strand.
TGTCATAAAATATGGGTTTATACCAAATGTAATAAATATGTTTCGTTAAAACAAAATTGAGGCTTCTCATGCCGTTTGAGTCAAGCCTTCGAATCTTTGAATCATTTGGTTATTCTGAAAATTATTTTGGCAATCGTTTTAGTGCTTGTTTTTTATTATTGGAAACATATTATTCCTGGTCCTTGACTTAAACTCTGAGTTTCAATACATGTATACCGAAAAATAATTCATAATTTATTATTTAATAATTCAAGATGGTTAAAAAAGAGAACCGAATGGATATTCACACCCACCTTCCGTCCAAAAGCCAGGTTGAAACTGTTTTAGATCGGGATATAACAGATTTGCCTGCCTTTCCAGTCGTTGCCCTGAAGGTGGTTGATCTGATTGGAAAAGATGATGCAAGCGCTGCGGATATCGCCAGGGTGATTGAATCTGATCCCGCAGTAACAGCCAAGGTCCTCAGGCTGGTTAACTCTGCTGCGTACGGCCTTCGAAGCCAGATTTCCTCTGTTAAAGAGGGGGTTACCTATCTGGGGATTTCCAAGATCCGGCAGCTGGCATTGCAGGTAACCTTGTTTGAGCAGATTGTCAGGCCGCAAAAGACGGTTATTTTTGACAGGACTTTTTTCTGGCAGCATTGTCTGGCTGTGGCAGGCTTAAGCATGGCGCTGGCAGAAGAAATAAACTATCCCAAGCCGGAAGAAGCCTATGTGGCGGGGCTTTTGCATGATATCGGCAAGACGATTTTAGATGGGTATGGCTGTATCAGCTATGGTGATTTTCTTAAAAATCTACTTGAGCCGGACAGTTTGAAAATTACGTCCGAAAGAAAGGTGATCGGTATCAGCCATGATGATATTGGTGCGTATTACTGCGCTTCATGTAATATCCCGAACACTCTTTTATTTGCCATCAAATTTCATCACCAAAGGTTTGGTCATTTGAATTTGTCAGAGGATGACGGCAAACTGATCTCCATTGTTTCCCTTTCCAATTTTCTGGCATGGACGCAAGGATTAGGCTCGGCAGATATTTTGCGTTACCCGGTTCTTTTACCTGAAGTGGAAACCCATATTGATTTTAATGCCATCAATCTACCTGTGCTTTTAGATCGGATGGACCAGGAGATTAAGCGGACAGCCGAGCTTTATCAATTTGAATTTCCTTCAATAGATCAGTTCCGGATGAACCTCTTGCGCGCCAACATCGAACTGGCACGTATGAATACGGCATACTATTACCGGCAAAATGAAATCACCTCACCGGAAAAGAGCACTAATGTTTCATCCAGGCCATTGCCAAGCCCTGAAAGACTTATCCAAAAGACCATGGAGGCGGTTCAGAATGATTTTGGATATGACCGGTTATATCTTTTGAAAATCGACAGGGATAAACGATGCCTGGTCCCGGTGCATGTTTTTGATGTAATCGGGAAAAATGAAGGATTGTCATCTCTGTACATTTCGATTAACAAAAAATCGCAAATCGTCACCACATGCCTGAGAAAACGTAAACCCGTAATTATTGACGGAAAAATTCCCAAGGACATGGCAGTGCTTGAAATGTTTGATACAAAGGAAATGGCTTTTGTCCCATTTTCCCATAATAATAGGCTTCTTGGCGTTCTTGGATTGGATAACTGCTATTCCGGTGATCCCATCAATATATCAGACCTGGGCAGGTTGTGTTCAGCAGCCCAGGATCTGGGTGTGGCCTTTGATCAGTCATTGGATTCCCACAAAAACAGGATTACGGAACATATGGATGCCCTGACAAAACTATATAGCCAGGGGTATCTTGAAAAACAGCTGCAAATTTTGTTTGCAAACAAGATGCCTGCATCAACTGAATTGTTTCTGGTGATTATTAAAATTGATTTTTATAAGGATTTTATTGATCGCTTCGGTTTTTTGGAAGGAGAGAGTGTCCTAAAACTGGTTGCCGGTATTTTGAATAAACTCAGCCGTTTATCAGATTGTGCCGGACGGTTTGATACAGATAAGTTTATGGTAATCCTAAACAATATGTCCCTGGAAAAAGCAAACTATTACAGTGAGCGTATCCGCAGTAAAAGAGGAAAACTCGGGAATCTTTTGACCAAACGTTTTCCAGAGCACTCGATTACCGTAAGTATTGGCATGGCAAAGTTTACACCCTTGATGCAGACAAAGAATCAAATGATTGAGTTGGCGAAACAAGCCTTGGGCAAGGCTCAAAAAGCAGGTGGGAATACAACTGTTATCCTATGAGGCGATTGGCAAGGTAAAATAGAAAACACTCCCGTTTCCGGGATCACTCTCTGCCCAGATCTCTCCTTTATGTTCAGCAATAATATTTCGTACAATAAACAACCCCAGTCCAAATCCTTTTGAGTGATTATTTTGATGTTTGATCTGTGTGAATTTATTAAAGATCATGTCAATATTTTTACTGGAAATACCTTTGCCGGTGTCACAAACAGATATCTGAATATGTGATTTTTTTGTACGGTTGTATCGGGCATTGACAATTATACTGCCGTTGGCCGGTGTGAATTTTCTCGCTTACGGCACACTGAAATTCGGGGTCAACATCGCCTGTGGTGACCTGGATGGTGACG
>JAAEMC010000183.1 GCA_024225895.1 Desulfobacteraceae bacterium
CAAAATAATGAAATATTTTTTTATTATGAGACATTTGTGTTTCGTTTCAATTATTCATTTTTGTATCATGTCTCTCAATAATCAAACCTACATTTTTATTTTGACCATGAAAACCTTAATTAGCAACATGTTTATCAAGGAATCAAAATTAGGCACGCGATTTGCTCTATTAAAAATATAAGTTGGAATAAATAAAAATAATTCGGAGGATATAATGAAACTTGATGAAATTAAAAATAATTTTGACCTTATAAATTCTGTGGACTGGGAAATGACACCTGAAGAAGCAATAGCGCTGCATCTTGAATGGGGACCATTAAGGTCCCAGGCTTATTATAACTCAAGGGATAATAACAATGAGACAGTATATTTTGTTATTGATACATGGAAAAAAACCCCGATTTTAATTTTAGTCAGGAGAAAGGGCTTTGATTCTGAGGAACTAGGACACTTTGATCTTCCAAAAAATCTTAAAAATGAGTTTATGCAGGGAATAGGGATGCATAAAGGAATATATGCGGTTGAAGGACATGTAAGAGACTGGCTTAAAAAAGAACTTCAAGTTTAAACCTGCTATCCTATATATCCGGTATCCTTTTTTTTAAAATATTGGCAAAAAGAGAACTCAATATTTTGTTAGGTACAAGGCAAGGCTATTAATGGAGAAAACAGGGGTTTTCAGTCAATCACAAAAAGCGGTCCTGTGCTCGCTATAAGATATGAACTGAATTGATCTATACGGATTTCTCACCCAATTCTGAAAACAAGCAGTTTAAGATAATCATATCTTCATCCCGCTCTTTTTTTATTTTATAGGGCAGCTTGTGGAAAAGACCTATCATGCCTTTGTTTTCCGGGGATGTGTAAGCAATCACGCCTTTGATATTATTATCTTTTGCCGCTTTTATTAATTTTTTTTGGAGAATGCTCGCAATTCCCAGGCCTTGGTATTGTTTGGAAACCGAATAAGCAACTTCAGCCATGTTGATGATAGAATTGCGGTAGTATTCACTGACCGCAATGATTTTTTCAAATCCCAATTCCCCTATGGTGGCAATTATGGTCAAATCATTCACATAGTCTATTTCAAAAGTGGTTTCGACCTGGTCATGGACAAAACTCTTTTTATCATGGAAGAAACGCGAAACAATGTCCCGCCGGTTCAAGGTGTAATAGTGTTCCTGTATGGCACGTTCATCACTTGGCCTGGCTGGTCTGAAGGTAACAAAATGGTCTTTGATTTTGATGGTTTCCTCATATTTTAAAGGATATACTCCTTTGATGGCCTGTTTGAATTTTCTGTTCACATCAATGAGATCAAGCTCTTTGGCCTTGGAAAAGAGTTCATCCCTGAAATTGGGATGGGCAATGCTGATCAAGGCCATGGCCCTTTCCTGAAGTGTTTTTCCAAAAAGATTTACCACACCGTATTCCGTGGCAATATATTGTACATCTCCCCTTGGAACTACCACTGCATCTTCAGACAGCCTGGGGATGATTTTGCTTTTTCTGCCGCCATTTGAAGTCGAAGTGATGGTAAGTATAGATTTTCCTCCTTTTGACATGGATGCTCCCCTGGTAAAATCCAAAAGACCATTGATACCGGTATAATTATTATAGGGCAGGGAATCAGCTGCCACTTGACCGGTCAGATCAATTGCAATGGCGGAATTTAAAGAAATCATTTTATTATGCCGGGCAATGATTGAAGGATTGTTGACATAATTGGAGGGATGAAACTCAATTGAAGGGTTGTCATTTATAAATTCATACAATTGGGGTGATCCCACAGCGCTTCCGGCAACTAGTTTGCCATCATTGAATCCTTTATATTTGTTGGTGATGACCCCAATGGATACCAGACGCATGATATTGTCGGACAGATATTGGGAATGGATGCCGATGTCATTTTTATTGGCAAGGCAGAGCATGGTTGCTTCCAGAGTCATACTAAGACTTGCCTGTAGTGTGGACCCATCTTCAATAAGTCTTGAAATGTGTTTTGCTATGGTATTGGCTTCTTCCTTTTCCGGAAGAGGTTCAATGCTTAAAAGATCTTCTTTATGCTCAATGATATGGTCCACATTATTTACATGTATGAAACTGTTTCCCAGAACTCTGGGCATATTGGGATTCACCTGGCAGATTATCATGTCAGCGGATTCACAGGCAACCTTGGTAATATCAACGGAAACCCCCAAGCTCATCCAGCCGAAATCATCAGGTGGTGATGCCTGGACCAGAGCAGCATTCAGCGGGATGAGGCCGGATTTGAATAATCGGGGAATCTGGGAAAGATTAATGGGTGTGATAAACCGTTTATTTCTTCTGATTTTATCGGGTGAGCCCGATCCTAGATAAAATGACCGGATATTAAATTGCTGGGAATGGGAGCGGTTGGCAATAAGGGTTAATGGTCCGCTTTCAATGCTCAACAACCGTACAATCTCAAGGTCGGTAAATTTAAAAGACATATTGGACAGTTCATTAACCAGGTGCTGGGGTTCACCGCAGGATGATCCTATAAACAGCCGTTGACCCGGCTTGATACATTGGAGAGCCTCTTTGGCAGTGGTTAATTTTTCAATGTAAGCATCTGCCCAATATATCGATTTTGCCATAGTTTTTTCTCCAATATATCTTTACTGCTATCATAATTGCATCTGATAATTTATAGGGATTAAATGCTTAGAAGAGTAAACCAAATGTATTATTTGATCAAGCATATACAGCAAATTAGGCGTCCTTAAAATAATAAATATTTTGTTACGCAGCTAAAAATGTTATATTTTTTATATCAGCAATAGAAAATTCATTTAACATCTTACCACAGACAGCGATTTTTAACCTAAAAATAACGATATTTAGGAGTAAGCCCATGTCTTATTTTGATTTTACCAGCTTTGAAAATACCTTTCACGTATACATTAAATATGTGTTGGGAAAACAAGTGGAAACAGCTAGCAAGTTTGATATTTTCAATGCCGTATGTTCTGCGGTTAACAGGCTTCTCATTGATATTGGATTTGAATCATATGAACGTTATCGTAAAAATGATGCCAAGCGTATGTATTATCTGTCCATGGAGTTTTTGATAGGCCGGCTTTTATCCAATAATCTTTTAAATTTAGAGATTTATGATAAGTGCAAAGATTTTTTACATAAAAAAGGGCATGACATTGAAGAACTTGTGGAAGAAGAGGGTCACCCTGCATTGGGAAACGGGGGATTAGGAAGGCTTGCTGCCTGTTTTCTCGATTCCCTGGCAAGTCTGGATATGCCGGGATTCGGTTATGGTATTAATTATGATTATGGTCTTTTTAAGCAAGTGATCGTCAATGGATATCAAACAGAAAAGCCCGACTACTGGCCCAATAGAAATTCGCCCTGGTTGATTAGAAGATCCGGCAATACAATCATCATTCCCGTGTATGGTAAAATCGAAGAGACAAAAGATATTAATGGCGATTACAATCCAATGTGGATGCACTGGAAGCTGATTGTGGGCAGACCCCACGATATTTTGATTTCTGGTTTTGGCGGCCGTACAGTTAACCGATTGCGTCTGTTTTCTGCCTGGGCTTCTGAAAATTTTGACATGAAAATATTCAATGACGGGGATTATGTCAAAGCAGTGGAAAAAAAGATTAGGTCTGAGACCATATCAAAAATATTGTACCCATCAGATGCGCAGTACATTGGCAAAGAGTTGCGGTTGATTCAGGAATACTTTTTGGTCGCTTGTTCTGTCAAGGATATCATCCGTATTTATTTGAAGTATAATGATAATTTTGACAATTTTCATAAAAAAACCGCCATACAGCTCAATGACACCCATCCGGCTCTGACTGTAGCAGAACTCATGAGGGTATTGATAGATGACCAAGGAATGGATTGGGAAAAGGCCTGGGACATAACCACTAAAACTCTAGGATATACAAATCACACGCTTTTGCCCGAAGCCCTTGAAAAATGGCCCTTATCCCTGATGGAAAAAGTGATACCAAGACATTTGCAGATTATTTTTGAAATCAATCAGCGGTTTTTGGAAAGTATCAAGAAAAAGTACAAGGACCAAAGCCAGGAAATGATTTCAAAGATGTCCATTATTGAAGAAGGTGAGGAAAAACAAATAAGAATGGCTAATCTTGCAATTGTCGGAAGTCACTCGGTTAATGGGGTGGCAAAGGTTCATTCAGATCTTTTAAAAACAAGGCTGGTACCAGAATTTGATTCTTTTTATCCGGATAAATTCAACAACAAAACCAATGGGGTGACTCCTAGACGCTGGATGGTTTCATGCAATCCCGGTCTTTCAAAATTAATATGCGAATCTATTGGAACCAGGTGGAAGTCTGATCTGACACGCATCTGGGAATTGGAGACATATTCAGATGATAAGGAGTTTTTGACAAAATTCGCCCAGGTCAAAAAGGAGAATAAAATTCGATTGACCCGGATAATAAAAGACCTTGTTTACATGGATGTGAATCCGGACAGTATTTTTGATATCCAGGTCAAACGGATTCATGAATATAAAAGACAGCTGTTGAATATCATGAATATTATCCATACTTATTTTCAAATAAAAGAAAAGCAAATATATCCGCCTGCCCCAAGGACCTTTATTTTTGCCGGAAAAGCTGCACCAGGATACTACACGGCAAAATTAACCATCAAACTCATCCATGAGATCGCAAAAATTATTAACAATGATCCAGATGTAAAAGATATGATAAAAGTCGTTTTCTTACCGGATTACAGGGTTTCACTGGCAGAAAAGATTATTCCAGCCGCTGACGTGAGTGAGCAGATCTCCACAGCCGGAATGGAAGCATCTGGTACGGGTAATATGAAATTTGCCATGAACGGAGCAGTTACTGTTGGAACTTTAGATGGAGCCAACATTGAAATCTATGAAGAAGTTGGAGAAGAAAACATTTATATCTTCGGTCTTCAAGTAGAGGAAGTGGAAGCTTTAAGACCTAAATATAATCCACAATCATATATTGATCAAAATATCGATTTAAAGAGGGTTCTAGAGGCATTAAGCTCTGATTATTTTTGCAAAAAAGAGCCTGGATTATTTCAATTGTTATATGAGAATTTAGTGGTCAAAGGCGATTATTATTTTCACCTGGCAGATTTCAAAGCCTATATCAAAACACAAGAACAAATCGGTAACGACTTTAATAACCAGGATACATGGATTTTGAAGTCACTTTTGAACACCACTAGAACTGCTAAATTTTCAAGTGACCGGACAATTTTGGAATATGCCAATGAAATTTGGGGTATTCAATCTCAAATTTAAAATAAAAATTGGCAAAAGCCTCTTTTTTACTTGCGATTTTTAATAATTCTTTGTATTTATCGTACGTTGAATAGTTTATGAATCACATTCAATAAATAAAGAGGGTCCATATGGGGATATATGAGCGCAAGCAGAGAGAAAAGGAGCGCAGGAAAGAAGAAATCATAGAGGCAGCCAGGAAAGTCTTTTCAATCAAAGGCTTTAACAGGGCTACCATGGAAGAAATTGCGTCTGAGGCCGAGCTCAGTCCCGGTACTTTGTATCTTTATTTTAAAAATAAGGAAGAGCTCCATACATCTCTTTCCATAAGCATTTTGGAACACCTGTGTGATAAGGTAAAAAATGTTGTGGATCAGAAAATAACAATTGAAGAAAAAATTGAACGGTTCCGGGATGTCTTTATTGATGTTTACGAATATGATTCAAATATTTTGATTAACTTGTTTCATCTACAATCCGGGGAAACCCTAAAAAATCTTTCAGAAGAGGTGTTGGCTCAACTCAAGAAATTTTCTTCAGAAGCCCATGGTGCTATTGCAGATGTGATCAGGCAGGGAATTGATGATGGCATTTTCATTGATGAGCATCCTGTTGCCCTTGCTGATGTGCTTTGGGCAACATATGCCGGAATTGTACTATGGGTTGATTCAAAAAGAGTTTTGAACGATCAGAAAGATTTCGTTAAATCAACTTTAAACACTGCTTTTTATGTGATCAGTAACGGTTTGAAAAAGCGGTAAACGCCCTTTATCTACAAAGTCTGTGTATGGTTTGGGCGTGCCATTCACCTCTTCCGGAAAAGGTGGGGATGCCTTTTTCCTTCAAATATGATGCAATGATGGAAAAAGTTGAGCCTTGTGTCCTCATATTCTTGATGATGGTAAGTATCTCATCCTTTGTATAATGGGTACCGCGAGCATAACTGGTAGTCGCCTTGGGAACCCCGCCATTGTCTTTAGCCATCTTGGCAGTATCATCGAATACCTTGTTCAGGTTGTTAAAAAAAGTGGTGATTGCTTCATGTTGTCCAATCATGGCTTGTGCAAGTATTTCATTCATTTCATTGAGTTCCTTCATTTGAATTGCAATAGAGTTAATATTATCTACGATACCAGGCAAAGAACTGGTTAAATTTTTAACTAAACCTTCCATGTGATTTGAATTATATGGCCTCCTGTCTTTAATCTTGCGCCTATCCTGATGTGAATAGTAATGCCCATCAAGGTTTTTCCGTTTGTTAGAGGACTCTTTTTGATGAGAACTCCGTAGGTTTCTTAAAAAATCACTCATTAGAATACCTCCTAAAAAAATCAATAATAATATGATTATCTCATATTGAGCTTTTTAATTTCGCATATCTATAATTCGCAAGGTGAATTTTCTGTAAGAGCTGAATACTAATTACAGAATCATTATAGGTTCAAAAATAGCCAAAGTCAAGATAGAACAGTAAAATCAGGGTTTCCCTTACCTTTTTCACAAGATACTTAACAAGATGCATTTCCCGGCGACGATTTTTGATTTTCGTAATCGCCAATTACAATTTTTTTTGCCGGTTTCTTAAATTAGAACGTGCTGTTTTTTAATTTTTCTGATTTTAAAAGTTATTTCAATCGTATATTTTTAAGGGAATAAACCGAGCTTATAATTTCAAGTTAGACAATTGGGTGTCACAATCTGTTTTCCATTGCAGCATATCATGTAGATTTGACAAACCACTGCACCTCGCCTAAAATACTTTAAGATGTCAAAACAAAATATAAAAACCTGATATTTGATTGCATTATGAAGACAAACAAATTTCATATTTTAAAATCGCTTTCCATTATTGTCATATCCATTGTTCTGGTGTTTATCCTTATTTCACGGTCCCATGCCAACCGCACTATTCAAATTATCCGGGGATTAACCCATGACAGTGGAAAAATGGGAAAATATTATGCCTTGATCATTGGTATTCAGAATTACCGTGACCCTAATATCCCGGACCTTGAAACCCCTTTAAATGATACCAAGGTAATCTCAGACCTTTTAAAACAAAAATACGGATTTAAGGTCGATATGATCCTGGATAGCCAGGCAACGAAAAAAGCTATATACAATAAATTGCGGCAGGTTGCTTCAAAAGCGAGCATCCAGGACAGTGTCCTTATATATTATGCAGGCCATGGGGATTATGATCGGCAATACGATGATGGGTGGTGGATTCCGGTAGACGCCAAAGGAGGAGACCCAGTTACCTATCTGGATAATATACATGTTCAAAAAGCCATACGTGCAATGAAAGCCAAACATGTCCTTTTGATTTCAGATTCCTGTTATTCAGGAACTCTTTTTGGGCAAGCCCGGGCCATGCCGCCGGTGATCAATGATAAATTTTATTTAAATCTGTATAATGAAAAAAGCCGATGGGGAATGACATCTGGAAATAAAACACCTGTATCTGATTCCGGAACCGCCGGGCACAGCGTGTTTGCATATCAACTCATAAAAAAGTTTAAAACCAATGACCGGCCCTATCTATCTGTTCAGGAAATATATGCAGACATTGCCCCGATTATTGGCAATAACTCAGAACAAACGCCCATTTGCAGGCCTATTCGAAACACAGGTGATCAGGGCGGGGCATTTATTTTTGTCAAATTAAATACATCTAACGCTATTGCCAAAAAGATTGAAGAACCGGAACCTGTTGTACTACCCGATAATAAAGCAGCAGCATTTGATGATATTTTAAATGTTTCCAAACAAAAAAGAGACCAGGAAAAAAAGTGGAACCATTGGCAAAAAGACAGGGAAACAGAGTATGCTCAGGTGAATTTGATTGACAAGGATAAATATCTAACCATCCCCCAAAAAAAAGAAGCATGGTATCGTTTTTTACAGGTCTTGGCCAAGGATAATCCATTTTCAACCAAAGATAACGAGATGAAGCAATATGCCGTCCAGCGAATGGAATATTGGGAAGCCCAAATATCCAAAGGCAAAGATCCCAAAAAGGTGGCAGCACTTTCTCCTCCTGGCAAACCAGTTAAACCTGCACTGAGTCATGACTATTATGATCAATTTATTCCGGCTCCTGTCTGGCCAAAGGTTGGATCCGGGAAAAATTATCATTGGAAATTGGTTTCTGTCTTTCCAAAAAATTTTCCTTTACTGGGTGCAAACTTTTCAAGGTTTGCCCGGATCGTGGAGAAAAAATCCAATGGCCGCTTATCCATTAAAGTTTATGGTGCCAATGAACTTGTCCCAATTTCAAAGGTATTTGACGCAGTCTCAAAAGGAACAGCCCAAGCGGGCGGCAGTTTCTCCTATCTATGGACACGAAAAATACCTGAAGCGGTATGGTTTACATCAGCTCCCTTTGGAATGAACACACAAGGCATGCTTCAATGGCTGCATCAATATGGAGGACTAACCCTATGGGAAGAAATCTACAAAGAGAAAAACCTTATCCCAAGACCTGTTGGAACGACCCATTTTCAAATGGGTGGCTGGTTCAATAATAAAATTGAATCCCTACAGGATTTAAAAGGGCTGAAAATGAGAATACCCGGCCTTGGCGGCAGAGTGATGGCAAAAGCGGGGGTCAACGTTATTTCGGTTCCTGGAGATAAAATTTTTTCACAACTTGAAAATAAAACAATTGATGCGACAGAATGGTTGGGTCCATACCATGATTTAAAAATGGGGTTTTATAAAGTTGCCAAATACTATTATTACCCCGGCTGGCAAGAGCCTGGTGGCAATCTTGAGCTCATCTTCAACCGGGATGCTTATACGGAATTGCCCATAGAGCTTCAATCTGTCATTGACCAGGCTGCCTTGGACTGTGAAAGATGGGTCATCAAACAATTTGAAAAAAAGAATCAAGAAGCATTTAAAGAACTGATTCAGGATCATGGTGTCAATGTCCAAAGATTCCCGGATTCCGTGCTTTATGAATTACGAAAAATTTCAAATATGGTCTGCAAAGAGGTCGCTTCCCGCAATGCCACCTCAAAAAAAGTTTTTATGGAATATCGAAGGGTGCAGGCAATACTCGGACGTTCTGGCTCCTCCCATGAAAATGCCTATTATTCGAGATAGAAAAAGTAAGTCAAGTTATATAGCCCGGGATATTTTATTGGATTGGTTTGTTAGAAAACAAAAGTTTTCAAGTGTTTTTAAAGCTCAAAGCGGAGCTTATTGACTGTATTTTCCTTCTAATAAATCATTATATAGTTTCTCATATATTCCTTGATCGATCAATTCAGTCATTCCACTATTAAACACCTCAAGCAGTTTTTGAGAATCCTTCTGAGCTTTTGAAAACAATAGGAAAGCAGGAGTTTGTATAAAAGGTTTTGGGTGATAGGTAATTAGATCTCTTTTATCCGGATCAATTTCTTTTCTCATAATGTCATTTGCGACAACAATATTTGTCGGAAAGAGATCAATCCTTCCATGTAAGAGTTTTTTAAAATTTAAGCTTTCCTTGGCCACTTGGTCGATTAAATACACCTTTTTTTTGCCCAAATCCCAAAATTCAAAAGAATAAGTATAGCCAATCACAGCTCCAATTCTCTTACCCTTCAGATCTTTCAGTGTTGACCAATCCCCAATTGGGTTTGATTTCAAATAAAAAAAGTTTTCTTTTGCTGTATAGATGGGATGATTACTGTAATAGGCATCTTTTTTTCGTTTCTCACTTTCATACCAAAAAGAGCTGGCATGACAATTTCCTGATGCCATTACCTTGAACGCACGTTTCCAGGGAAAATAATTGAATTTGACTTCATGATTTTCTCGTTTAAAAGCTTCGATAATGACATGATTAACAAAACCATGATTTTTTAAACTGTTTGTCGTAAAAGGTGCATATTCACCTGTTGAAATAATAACGGTTTCTCCTGCCCATGCTGTACAACCGAAAATTATTCCACAAACAATTAAAAAGCATTTTTTCATGTATCCCCCTAAAAATAAAATAGTGATTTAATTATAACAAAATAATTTGAATTATAAACTTAAAATACACTATTTGCTTGAGATAACCCTTCATTTCATATGAGCACAATAAGCGTGCAACATATATGTTTTGATTGATGGTCACCCCAGTCAATCGTATTCTCATTGTTTTGATGAAAAGAGCTGCATGTTCGATGAAAATATTGAACTATACCCCAGGATCTACAGGAAATAATATCAAATATTTATGATACTTGTAAACAAAATGAAATATGAATTCCGGCCAGATCAAGGACAGGGTAGGCAGTGATTCAGGTATATAACGTTTCGCAATGCTCACTTATCAGGCCGTTCATACGGTCCCATTGTTTTCCGATATTTTGCACTGTAAGACGCTGTATAGATCGTTTGGGCGTGAAATAGCCTCCATTTGAAACAGAGACCTATAACAAGGCATCGTCTGCTTTGTCCATAGTTTCAGTTGAATAATCCCGCAGAAAATACGAGATAAAAATCCCACCGATCAATATCAGTATACTGCCAATGATAAACACATACGAAAGACCCAAAAAATCAAGAATAATTCCGGAAAGAATTGGAGAGACGATCATACCCAGGCTCCAGGCTGCATCAGTAATACTCATGATTGATGCCATACCCATGGTTCTTCCTAACTGACCTGTAATAACCAATCCACCGGGCATTGAAATACCATTGGCAACACCCATGAGGATGTTTAAAAAAAGGATCATCATAAACCCCTCTACAAACGGCATACCAAATACAGTCATCCCTGATGCAAAAGTCCCGTAAATAATGAAATACTTTGGATTCATTCTGTCGGCAAGCCTGCCGAAAGAGCGTTGAAGAAAGGCAATAAGAAAAATATTTGCCGTTAGGATAATGCCGACCTGGGAGCTTGACAGTTTGAGCTGTAAAGCAAGGATAGGCAAAAATGTATAAACCGCGCCCTGGCCGGAGGCAGCGAAAAATCTCATTATAAAAATCCCTAAAACAATGCGATGGGATAACATTTTCTTAAATGAATAGGAGCTTTTTTTTTCTTTGCCTTTATTGCTTTGACTATCAGGCGGTATAAATATCATTACCAGAATACAAGTTAGAAGAGCCAGAGCGCCCATGGCATAGAATGCGGCATTCATTCCGAAATGATCTCGGATGATCCCACCCAAGGCAGGGCCGATACCAACGCCAAGCATCACGGTCATATTCAAGGTCCCCATGTACAGCCCAAGTTCATGTTTTGGTGCGATATCCGCAGCTAAAGCCATGGCAATGGGGACGACAAAAAGAGAGGCCATTCCATGAAGGAACCGGACAAGAATTAAAGCCTCTGCATTAGTTGGCAAGACATAAAAAACTGAAATCAGTGCATAGAAAAAAAGCCCGCCCACAATGAATTTTTTTCTTCCAAAACGATCGGAAAGCCTGCCGGTAAATGGGCTGAAGATGGTTCGGGAAACATTGAAACTGGCAATAATAAGCCCTACTAAAAAGCCGCCGGCACCAAGTTGAACAGCATACACCGGGATAAGCGGCCAAATGATGCCAAGTCCGATCATTGCCACACCCACTGAAACACAGAGCAAAAAAAGGATTCCCGAAGATGATTGATTCATACTGTAACAGTCCGTATTATTTATGGTTTTAGGTTTTTGATATTATCGTAAAATGGTTGTGATCCTGCCTCCCCTTTTAACAAGCATCGGCAAAAGACAAATCCATATCACCGCCACTAAAGAAAATCAATCTTATCTTAATATTATAGTTGATGAAAGCCGGCTGAAATGAACAACTTATTACCAATACCATTTTGAACAAGGCAGCATAGGAAAAGTATCCATTTTTAATTGACCACATCACACTTTGTTAGCTTGTTTTTTTATGTAAAATTTTGGGGTCCACATAGAGTCAACTGGGGGTGCAAAAAGGAGTGAATTTGTTCATGAAAGAGCACTGTTAATCCTTAGGTGTCACAAGATGAAACTTGACAGATTTATGAATTGACTAGATGATTGAGAGGCTTTATTTACAATGGTCACAAATAAAAAAGGCTCTCAAGATTAAATCCGAGAACCTTTTTATTTTCAGTGGTGGGCCGTCAGGGAGTCGAACCCGGGACCTACTGATTAAGAGTCAGTTGCTCTACCA
>JAAEMC010000184.1 GCA_024225895.1 Desulfobacteraceae bacterium
AATCCAATGGCCACAATTAACAAGCCCCCCACCGATGTCATCTGGCTGACTACCTGGGCAATCAAAAATGGTTTTAAAAGCCCTGCCATCAGCGTGATGGAGCCCTGGTACAAGAGCACGGGAACAGCAGAGAAAATAACACCGATACCAAGAGACGATGTGAAAATAATGGAGGCTATCCCGTCAAGTGTGGCTTTGGCAAACAAGGTGTCGTGATTGCCGGTCAGACCACTTTCAATGGAACCCACAATGGCCATAGAGCCCACGCAGTAGATCAGGGTAGCGGTAACAAACCCTTTTGCAATATTGCCGTTGCCTTTTACCAACCGGGTTTCTAAAAACTTACCTAAGGATTCCAATCCATTTTCAATACCTAAAAATTCACCAATGAGAGTCCCCACTGCCAGACTGATAATGACCACCAGAATGTCATCACATCCCAGTGCACCTTTGATGCCGATGAGAATAGTCGCTAGGCCGAGGGCATGCATAACAGTCTTATTATAATTATCCGGTATCCCTTTTTTAAAAAGCGCTCCCACAAGACTTCCGGCAATAATGGCCGCACAGTTGACTATGGTTCCCAGCATACTTTTTCACTCCGTTAAAAATCAGAAGTCATCTTAAAATAATTTTTAAGATGACTTCTGGTAATATGTAAAAAATCAAATGATGATATAAATCTTTACAACATGTTCCAATCAGAAAAAAGAAGATTCAATATAATCCACGGCATTTTTAAATAATTTGATACCAATGGTCATGGTATCATTCAAAGATTTTCCCTGGCGTTTTAATGTTTCCTTTTGCCGGGTCCAATCCGGATGATTGGTATAATGGTTGTAAGCTTCCGGGTGGGGCATGAGCCCGAAAATTCGTCCAGTGGGATCACAGATACCGGCAATATCATCCACAGATCCATTGGGATTAAGAGGGAAGGCGCTGTTGGCGGGATTACCCTCTTTGTCCGCATACCGGAAAACCACCTGGTTGTTGGCAATCAATTGATTCACAATATCTTGGTCTGCAATAAATTTGCCTTCCCCATGACGCACGGGAAAATCGGCCAGATCCATATCTTTGGTAAAAACACAGGGACTTTGTTTGTCTGCAGCCAAATGGACCCATTGATCCCTGAAATTACCGCAGTCATTGTATGTCACAGAAATGGATCTCGTTGTATAATCATTATTAAGACCTGGAAGGAGTCCCAGGTTAACAAGAGTTTGAAACCCGTTGCAAATACCGATGACAAGCTTTCCGTTCGCGACAAAGGACAAAAGCTTTTCGCCCAGATGATTCTTGAGCTTCAGCGCTTGGATGACGCCTGCTCCATGATCATCTCCCCAGGAAAAACCACCGCCTAATGCCAGGATGTGAAAATCTTCAAGATGGGTATTGCCTGAAATTAATGAATTAATATGAATACGATGGGAATTGGCGCCGGCAAGCTCAAAGGCAAGCGCTGTTTCATTATCGCAATTCAATCCAAAACCGGTTAATATCAGTGCGTTCACCTTTTTCATATGTAATCTCCAAAAGGCTTGGTAAATGCCGCTTCAAGCGCTTCTATTGAAAGGTTGACAATTTCCTGTCCCTCCATGCCAATGAGCTTGAGATTGGAATGGTCATCAGTTACCGTACCGATTAAGGACAAGGGCATCCCCTTGAACAATTTTTCAAAGACATCTTTATTTTCTTGTGAAACAGTTACAATAAACCTGCCTGTGGATTCGGAAAACAAGACAGTATCATTGGCAAGTTCCCCTTTATCCTTGTCCAGGGCTACCTTTGAAATATCGACTTCAAGACCAAGGCCGCCGGCCATGGCCAGCAGGCAAAGGTGCACACCCAACCCGCCACGGCAAATTGAATGACAGGAGGCCACAAGTTCGCTGCTAATTGCTTTTTCCATAGCTTTATAGGTTGTTCTGAAACGGTCAAAATGAACCTTTGGAACATTGAGCCCAGTCTTATCAAAGAGGTCATAATATTCCGAAGCCCCCAGTTCATTGGCAGTGGTGCCGATGACATAGACCAGGTCTGAAGCTATTTTGGGATCCATGGATACACATTTTGTGATATCTTCAATCACAGAGACGGCTGAAAACTGTACTGTCTCCAGGGCAGACACCTTCATGCGTTCACCAAATTCTCCTTCAAGATGCCCATCCACGTACATACTGTCTTTGCCTGACAAAAGGGGGATTTCATATTCCATGCAGGCATCTTTTAAAGCCCTGCAGGCTCTTACCAACTGCGCTGCTTTAAATTTTCCGTCCGGGTTCTTTTTCTCGTCAAAAGAAATATTGGGCCAGCAAAAATTATCAACCCCGCCGATATGATCCATTCTACCGCCGACTGATATCAGGCGCCGGACAGATTCATCAATGACACAGGTCATCATGTGGTAGGCATCAATTTTTGAATACCAGGGCAGAAGACTCTGGGAAAATGCAATGCCTTTGTTTGATTCCAGTACAGGCCTTGTGACCGAGGCATCAGAAGGAATATTGTGTTTCACTCCCACCAGGGGTTTAATCACGGAACCTCCCTGGACCTCATGGTCATACTGCCGGATGATCCATTCCTTGGAACAGATGTTGGGCTGGGAAAGCATTTTGAGCATGAGTGAGTTATAATTAGAAGGTGTGCTCAAGACAGGTTCGAAAAGCCCTCGATCTTCAGGGTGAATCCAGGTGGCATCAAATTCCCATGAAGGAAAACCTTTCTCCAACAGATCCATGTCCACATAGGCGCAGGTTTCTTCCTTATATTTAATGTGCAGTTTGCCTGTATTAGTATATTCGCCAATCACCGTGCTTTCCACCTCATGTTCTTTTGAAAGCTCCATGAATCGGTCCAGGTGTTTCGGCTTCACAGCTATGGTCATGCGCTCCTGGGACTCGGACACCCATATCTCCCACATGTCCAGACCTTCATATTTCAAAGGCACCTTGTCCAGCCAGACCACGCAGCCGTTAGATATCATAGCGGATTCACCAATGGATGAAGACAGACCACCGCCGCCATTATCAGTGATAAACGGGATCAAGCCCTCATCCCTACAGATCAAAAGAAAATCATGCATCTTTTTCTGGGTGTAAGGGTCGCCAATCTGTACATGACCAGCCGGAGTGTTTTCAGAATAGCTCTCAGACGAAGCAGTTACCCCGTGGATACCATCTTTACCAACGCGACCGCCGCTCATAATAATCAGCTCACCAGCACTGGTTTTCTTTTTATGGCTGGGTTTTTCATTCACTATCCGGGGCATGATACCAAGTGCAGTTACAAAGACCAGGCTTTTTCCCATATATCCCGGGTTAAAAAGAGTATGGCCAAAGGTGGTGGGAACACCGCTTTTGTTGCCCCCGTCCTTAACACCCTCAATGACACCGTCCAAAAGCCGTCTGGGGTGAAGGGGCGGATTCAGCGGCCCGTCATAGTGGATATCACCCACACAATACCCGTAGCTGCCCATGAAAAGTTTGGAGCCAAGGCCGGTTCCCATGGGATCACGATATACTCCCACAATACCGGTGATTGCCCCGCCGTATGCTTCCATATTGGAAGGGGAATTATGGGTTTCTGCCGTGATGACATAATTATTGTCCCCATCAAATTCTCCAACTCCGGCATTATCCCACAAAACAGAAACGACCCAATCCTTCTTGTCCTTAAGAGCCAATGTGGGTTCCTGGATATAGGTTTTAAAAAGACTGTTTTCCACGGCCTCTTTATTGGCGGATTTATCTTTATAATAAAAAATCCCTTGAAAGGTATTGTGGTTGCAATGATCACTTCTGGCTTGGGAAATATACTCCAGTTCAATGTCTGTTGGTTTAGAAAGCCCTACCTCTTTTCTTGCGTTTAGAACACTTTCATCTAAAAAATATTCCCGGATCACCGGGATATCCCTGGGATTTAACGCAAGATTCCGCTCATCGCTGATCTGGGCCAATTGTGCATCAGAATCAATGCTGACCACATCAAAACAAGGAGTATGATCCAAAACGACCTTGGGTGGCTTGACGTTGGCGCCCAGATCCTTATCCCATTGATCGCTGGAAAAGATTTTAAACTGTTGGATAATACTGTTTGAAAGCAGTTCGTGTGCCATTTTTTCGGCATCTTGTTCTGTCAGGCTTTTGCCTTTCAGGCAATAACGTTTTGAGGTGTAAATCCCCTCATTGAGACCAAACTCTTTTCCCAAAAGATCCTTGACGGCCTCTACCGCCGTGGCGCCCGGGTTATCCTTGACCCCTGGACGAAATCCAATCCAGATGCACCAGTCAAATTCAATATCAAGGGGAGTAAGACTGGATACCTGGGTGACCGGATTGGTTAGGATCTGATCTTTGACTTTTTCAAGCTGGTCAGAACTCAGATCGGATTCGATGGTTACCATGTTGACACACCTGGCATCTTCGATTTGAATGCCAAAATACGAACCTGCCTTTTTTTGCAACGCCGATGCTTCCGCATCCTTGAGCTCTTGTCTCAGAGCAATTTCAATACATGAAATCATTTTATCCACCATTGATTGTCATTTTGTTGATTATTCTGACGATATCATTGTAAAAAACAAAGACCATTAATGCCACCAGGACCGCCACCCCAAACTGAACCAGTTTCTCACGCAACTTGTCACTCACAGCACTCCCGGTAACAGCTTCGATGAAAAAAAAGAGCAGGTGGCCGCCATCTAATACCGGGATGGGTAAAAGATTAATAATTGCCAGGTTCACCGACAGCAGGGCAATAAACCAGAAGAAGTTCACCAAACCAGCCTTTGCCTGATCCCCGGCCATCTGGGCAATCATAATGGGACCGCCCATATTTTTTGCTGAGATACTGCCGTTAATCATTTTTACAATGGCAAGAACCGTCATTTTTATGGCATCAAACGATCCTTTAAAGGCCAAGGAAAGTGCCTCTAAGGGATTCAGTTTTTTGTGACCCACTTCTTTTTGGGGTGAAATCCCAATCAAGTATTTCTCAATATCTTCATTGAACTCATTTTTTGAAGATCCCAGTTTTGGTAAGATAGTATACCCTGTAAAATCACCGTTGCGTTCTATAATTATGTTGAGTTCCTCTCCGGAACTATTGCCAATAACCTTTGCAATATCCTCAAAAGAATTTATTTCGATCTTGTTGATCTCCACTATCTTATCACCAGGTTGAATGCCGGCCATCATTGCCGGAGATTTGTCTTCCACAGACCCAACAACCGGTTTTAAATAATAAAAGCCTGCAACCTGGAAGAGGATGTAATAGATAAAAATGGTAAGAAAAAAATTAAAGAACGGACCGGCAGCAACAATAATGCTCTTTTTGAACAGTGACTTGTGGGTAAAAGAATAAGCTTCATCTTCCTTTTCAACAGTACTTCCAGGCTCTTCTCCCACCATCTTGACATATCCGCCCAAAGGGATGGCAGATATACAGTATTCTGTTCCGCCGTGGGTTCTTCTGATAATTTTTGGCCCGAATCCCAGGGAAAAAACCTGGACCCCAACTCCGCATAATTTGGCGGCAATAAAATGACCCAATTCATGGATAAAAATCAGAATACCGATGGCAACAACAAAAGAGAAAATGTAATATAAAAATGAAAAAATTGCAGATAACATACTACCTCACTTAGGATATGAGTGATTGGGCTTTTTCCCTGGCCCAGAGATCAGCCTCCATAATACTAAAAAGATCTGGATTGTCAATCAAGCTGTGATATGCCATTGTCTTTTCAATAACGTCAAAAATAGCGGAAAAAGACAACCGTTTTTCCAAAAAGGCCTGGACTGCCATTTCATTGGCTGCGTTCATAACGCATGGAAGGGTACCTCGCCTTTTTGAGGCCTCAAAAGCAAATTTCAGGGATGGGAACCTATCTATATCAGGTTTTTCAAATGTCAGGGATTTTAAGGCGGCAAAATCCGGGAAATTCAATTTCAGATTCAAGCGTTCAGGTATTGAGATGGCATAAGAAATAGCCCCTTTCATATCTGGAATGCTCATTTGGGCTAATACGGAAGCATCGGTAAATCCTACCATGGAATGGATGATACTCTGGGGATGAACCAGAACCTCAATCATGTCATGGGGAACATCAAAGAGATGAACCGCTTCAATAATCTCGAGCCCTTTGTTCATCAAAGTGGCAGAGTCTATGGTTATTTTACTGCCCATGCTCCATGTGGGATGGTTTAATGCATCTTCCAAGGTAATCTTTTTGAATCGGGACTTGGGCATCTGCCTGAAAGGCCCGCCGGATGCGGTTAAAAATATTTTGGATAGGTCTTTTTTCCGGTTCCCTTTCAGACATTGAAAAATGGCACTGTGCTCACTGTCCACCGGGAAAATATTTACATTGTTTTGTGCCGCCTTTTCCATAACAATATCACCGGCCATGACCAGGGTTTCTTTATTGGCCAGGGCAATATGTTTTCCGGATTCCACGGCAGCCAAAGCAGGAGCAAGTCCGGCAGCCCCAACCATGGCCAGCAGGACGATATCTGATGTTGGATATGATGCAGCCGTCACATATCCTTGTTCACCATAAATGATTTCGCATGAAACCTCGGCGGAAATACTTTTTTTAAGTTCTTCTGCTTTTTTCTCATCCAGTACGGCAACAAGTTCGGGTTTAAAATAATCAATTTGTTCACAAAGCAGCGGGATGTTATTGGCGGCAGTAAGGACTGTTACATCAAAAAGATCCGGGTACATTCTAACGATATCAAGCGCACTTGACCCAATGGAGCCTGTGGATCCCAATATGGCTATTTTTTTCATAAAACAAATACCAGATACGTATACAATACCGGAATGGCCAACAATAATCCGTCGATTCTGTCCAGCATTCCTCCGTGCCCAGGTAAAATTCTGCCTGAATCCTTAATACTGGATGCCCGCTTCATAGCAGATTCAAACAAATCCCCGATTTGTCCGGCAATGGCCAGAACGATTGAGCAGGGAAAAATCACAAGAGATAATGTTATATCTCCAAAAAGAATGAAACTCGCTGCAAATCCTATAACTGAGGCAGCCAGAACCCCTCCGGCAGACCCTTCAATGGTCTTGTTGGGGCTGATGGTGGGGGAAAGCGGGTGTTTTCCAAAATAGGTACCGGCATAATAGGCGCCGGTATCATTGAGAAAAATAACCA